>SKXY01000319.1 GCA_007128175.1 Wenzhouxiangella sp.
CCAAAAAGAAGAAACACTCATCACTGGGAACAGGAATTGATCAAGTGTTGAGAGGAACAGGTACCAAGCGCCTGCAGTGACGAAACCACCTAATACGGTCATTGCTCCGAAATATACCAATAATGCCGTCGCTATACCACCTATTGTGTTTAATACCGGGAAGACAACTGAAAGAATAAAACCTCTTTTGATATTAACATCAAAGGAGGTTTGGTTTGCTTTGTCAAACTCACGGTAAATAGCTTCTTCCTGGCGAAAATTCTTTGCAATCGCGATACCGCTGACGGTCTCTTTTATCGTTGAGTTAACATTAGCCATAGCACGCATTCCTTCACGAGTGATCCTGCGCGCAACATGTCGGTAACGGATGACAAGTAAAAATAATATCGGGATTAGTAGAACAACAGCAATTGCCAGACGCCATTCGGTTTGGATGAGGATCACCAGTAAGATAATCGAAGAAATCACCTGCATGAGGACATCCGTTGATAACGTTAACAACTGACCGAACTCCCGTGTATCTGACGTAATTCTTGAGACAATTTTCCCCGAATCAAAACTGTCGTGAAATGAAAGATCCTGTTTGACGGATGCCTCAAAAGCGTCTGATGAGAGCTGTTGAATAAGTTCGGCAATTGCTCTTGCAGAGAAACGGCGGCGAAAATAATTGCTTAACCAACTCAGTACGCCGAGTGCCAGGATCGCACCAGACAATGTGATGATAAACCGAGTGGTGATAAGGTCGACAGTGAGCTGGTCTAACCCTCGGGCAACAATCACTGGCATGATTGCTTCAATTATTGAACGAGCGATGATGGCTATGACAATAATTAGTAATAAGGAGGATTGGCGTTTAAAATAATCACCAATCCGTTGAAAGAGTTTTTTATCTGAATATTGACGGTCGTATTTTTCTGCTGCTAAACCTGAAAAGAAGCCCATGGATCACTCGTTAAATATTTTTTGATAGGATTTTGATTGTTTTAATAGGTCCTCATGCGAACCCACAGCGGCTACTTTGCCCTGTTTCAATACAACGATCAAGTCAGCCCATCTAATCTGGGATAGGCGGTGGGTAATAATTAAAGTTGTCCTGCCTTGAGCTACTCGAAATATTGCCTGTTGGATGCGGTCTTCAGTTTCTGAGTCAATGGCACTGGTAGAATCATCCAGTATGAGGATCTTCGGTGAGGTAAGGAATGCCCGTGCCAAAGCCAACCGCTGCCTTTGCCCTCCTGAGAGCGTGGTTCCTCTTTCTCCGATAATCGTTTTGTATCCATGCTCAAAACTCATGATGAAATCATGAGCCTGTGCCTCCTTTGCGGCTTCGATAATTTCTTCCTCAGTGGCATCTTGTTTCCCAAAAGCAATGTTTTCTGCAATCGAACGAGAGAAAAGAAACACATCCTGTTCAATAATGGATATCTGGTTACGAAGTTTTTCAAGGTACCAGTCTCGAACATCGATGCCATCAATCATTACAGTACCGTGTTGGGCATCAAAGGTGCGGTTGATAAGTTTCACAAGAGAGGTTTTTCCGGAACCAGTTTGACCAACTATTGCAACCGTCTGACCGGGTTTAATTTGAATATTGATGTCTTCTAAAATTGGATTATCTTGCTCATACCCAAAAGTGACCTGGTTAAATGAAATTTCTCCTCTGATTGGTTCTGAATAACCATCAATATTTTGATCCAGTTTGTTTTCAGTATTAATCAGTTCAATAATTCTTCTTGCGCTGGCAAACCCAAGTGATATTTGTGAATAGGCAAAGAGAGACACAAAAGTTGGAAAACCAAGCAGAGACAAGGTGCCAAAATATCCGATCACATCACCGATTGATATTAATCCTTGCTGCATTAATATCAGTGCATGGGCGAGGCCAAGTGCCATGGTGATACCGAGTAAAAGTAATGGGAGAAACCGGCTTTCGACATCGCCTTGCTCAATGGATGCATCCCGGTAACTTATGGCATTTTTCTTGAAACGATTGATTTCAGCAATTTCCTGTGCAGATCCTTTAACAATTTCAACGCCATCTATAGCTTCAGATAAACGGCTGTTCAATTCCCCGAAAGTTTTTCGAACACCAGACGTGATAGGGTTGAGGGTGTTGAGGTACTGCCACAGCGCCAGGGTATATAAAACGAAGAAAGCAGCTGGTGCTGCAACCAGGCTGATATGGTAGGATGGTCCGACAACTAACGGGATAAACAGAAAGTTAAGTGAGCCAATGACAAGGTTGAAACCAGGATTGAACATGTAATTGACCTCGCGCACATCGTTGGTCGCCCTTGCCATCAGATCGCCCACAGATTGCAAATTATGAAACGTCATGCTCTTGCCTAGTAAGTTAACAAATAATTCTTGCCGGACATATTTTTCTATGTTTTGAGCAATTATTTCAAAACCAAAATTACGGCTAAATTGTAAAAACCCTCGCAGTATCTGGGATAAACCAATAATCAGGGCGAATCTTCCAATAATGGCGATTGAAGGTGATGGCGATAAAATTTCATTAAACGCTCTACCGATATTGATTGGAACGATGCTTGCTAAGGCAGCATTACTAATCGCTCCAATTAATGCTAAAGTTATCCAGGGCCAGTGACGGATTGTATGTGAAAGGATCCAAATCGTTGGGTTTTTAGGATTTGTTTTATATTTCGTTTTGAAACTAAACTCTGCAATCCCCTCATTGCTGATTGTCGTCATACAGGTCTCTCTCTCATTTCTAGTGCAATTCTTTCACGTTCATGATCAATAGATAATATTCTAACGTCAATGATATCACCGACCATCAGGTTTGTATTTTGTTTGATCTGTGAGCGATGTAATAAACCATCGATCTTGACACCAATGTCGATAAAGGCACCAAAATCCAC
>SKXY01000072.1 GCA_007128175.1 Wenzhouxiangella sp.
AGACTCAAACAAATGACACACTGCTCAATGCATTCATTATGGCAGCAATAATTCTCCTTATGGTGGCTGTCAGGGGTCACTTAAAACCAGCCACTTCTAAAGGGGCGTTTGCCCTGTAGTCTGATCTCCAAACATGGAGGGACTGCATGGCGAATCAGAAAGAAGTGACTGCAATTAATGCAATAATAGGGCTTAAGAACGAGGGCTGGTCGCGGCGACGCATTGCGCGTGAACTGGGTATCGACCGTGAGACGGTCGGTCGTTACATCCGCTTGCGGGACGAAGGCCGGTTGGCAAAACCAGCCATTTCGACCCCCGGGGATCCCGGCGCTTCAAAACCAGCCATTTCGACCTCCGGGATCGACCCGGTCGGCCGGCGCAGTTTATGTGAACCTCACCGGCCGGCGATCGAAGAGAGCCTTGAAAAGGGACTCTCGGCCCAGCGCATCTGGCAGGACTTGAGCGCGGATCATGGGTTTAGAGGTTCCTACCAGAGCGTGAAGCGCTTTGTGGGCAAGTTGCGCCGCACCCAACCGCGTCGATTTCATCGAATCGAGTGCGAACCGGGCGCGGAGGCGCAGGTGGATTTCGGCAAAGGGGCACCTGTGCGCATGCCGGACGGCAAGCTGCGTCGCCCGTCTGTGTTTCGCGTGGTGCTGAGTCATTCCCGAAAAGCCTACAGCGAAGCGGTGTGGCGTCAGGATACCGAGAGCTTTATTCGCGCCCTTGAAAACGCCTTCCGCTATTTTGGCGGTGTCCCCAAGACCCTGGTGAGCGACAACCTGAAGGCGGCCGTACTCAAGGCGGATTGGTATGACCCGGAACTGAACCCGAAACTCGAAGTGTTCGCCCGCCATTATGGGTTCTCGCCGCTGCCCACCCGCGTGCGCACCCCGCGTCACAACGGCAAAGCGGAGCGCGGGATCGGCTATGTGAAAGACAATGCGCTCAAAGGGCATGTTTTCGATAGCCTCGCTGCGCAAAACCGGCATCTGCTGGACTGGGAAGAGCAGGTGGCCGACCAGCGCATCCATGGTACCACCCGCCGTCAGGTCGGCGCCTTGTTCCGGGCCGTTGAGCGCGCCGCCTTGGGACCGCTGCCGGCTTCGTTGTTCCCGTCCTTCAAGGAAGCGCAACGATCGGTCCATCGCGACGCCTTCGTGGAAGTGGACAAGGCGTACTACGAGGTGCCCGAAGAATATGTCGCGCGGACGGTCTGGGTTCGCTGGGATGGTCGCCTGGTTCATGTGTTCAACGCCCGCTGGGAGCCGGTGGCCGTTCATGCCCGCGTGGATCCGGGCCGGTTCAGCCGTTCCGGAAGCAGCCGGAACGGCCGGGTACAGCATTCCGTGGCCTATTGGCTCAAAGAAGTCGGTCGATTGGGAGTCCACATCGATGCGTGGTCCCGGGCCATGACAAAGCAGCGCGGGCCACAGGGCATCCGTGTGCTCATGGGGCTTCGGGATCTCACGGGCAAGCACTCTGTGGTCCGGATCGAAGAGGCGTGCCGACAGGCGCTTTCCCACGGCGCATATCGATTAAAGGATATCCGGCGACTCGTTGAGCGGCCCAGCGACCAGGAAGGCTTCTCCTTCCTTGAGGAGCATCCGCTCATTCGCGACCTCCGCGAATACGGCGACTTTTTCGAACAGCAAACCACCCCAACCAAGGAGACCTGTATTCATGAATGATACCCTGCAAACCACGCTGCGAAAGCTACGTCTGTCCGGCCTGGCCCGCTCGCTGGACGTACGGCTTCAGGAGGCCCAGGGCAACCAGCTCGGCCACCTGGAGTTCCTGGAGCTGATTTTACAGGATGAGTTGCATATCCGGCAGGAACGCCTCGTGGAGCGGCGTGACAAAGCCGCGGACTTCCGCGACCGCAGGACCCTCGACGCCTTTGACTTCCGTTTCAATCCGTCCATCCCGCGAAAGGCGATCTACGAACTGGCCACCGGCCGCTTCATCCGTGAAGCCCGCGACGTGCTCTGGGTGGGCCCTCCCGGCACCGGAAAATCCCACCTGGCCCAGGCCATCGGCCACCAGGCGATCCTCTCGGGGTTTACGGTGCTCTACCGATCGATCTTCGATCTGGTCCGGGATCTGATGCAGGATGAAGCCCTGGGCCCGGACCGCAAGATCCTCAATAAATACCTCAAACCCGACCTGCTGATCATTGATGACATGGGCCTGAAGCAGTTGCCGAAGAATGCCGGAGAGTACCTCTTCGAGATCATCATGCGCCGCTATGAGGTGCGCTCCACCATGATGACATCCAATCGCCCTATCGAGGAATGGGGCAAACTCGTCGGCGACGTGCCTTCCACCACCGCCATCCTGGACCGATTCCTTCATCACGCCCAAATCATTCAGATCAAGGGAAAGAGTTACCGGCTGCACGACTCCGCACGGCAGGCCAAAAAAGAAGCGCACGAATCGTGAAACCCGCGCCCATGCTCGAAAAACCGGATCGCGAAGGCCACCGGCTGAAAAACGACCGCCTCAGACCGCGCACAATCGACGAACTCCGAGCGGGACGGGTGATCACACCCCCGGAATCGATGACTGAAAGCCGGAGTTACCCACAGCCGCGACACGCTTCCGACGAGTTGAATGACCCATTCTCAGCGCATCACGTCTATGGATAACTCCTCTTCACCGAATCCGGTTGCACAACGACGAATCAAAGGGTAAACATTGACAAACACTGGCTGGTTTTGAAGTGACCACAAGTGGCTGGTTTTGAAGTGACCCGTGACACCAGTCGCTCGAAGGAGCTCTGTACATTGCCCGGGTCTTGGCAAACCAGATCTTAACGCAATTGAACAAATCGCTGTCGTATTCCGGAAGGGAACGCATACGAAACATTTTTCAAGATCAT
>SKXY01000345.1 GCA_007128175.1 Wenzhouxiangella sp.
GAAACGCATCGTCTCCCGCGAATACCGGAACCGGCGTATCGGAGATTTTCTGAAAGAGCTCCAGCTTACCGAAGGCCGCGCAACCGGTTTCCCCAAGATATATGATGCTATGAAGAAAAACTGTTCCCCGGAACCTGCATTCGAAACCGATGATGAACGAACCTATTTCCTGGCGGTTTTGCCGGTTCATCAGGAAGTAAAAAAGAGGGGTCAAGCTGGGGGTCATGCTCCGAAAATAAGTCTTAATGATACTGAGAGAGCCATTTTAGAGCTTTTAGGAAAGGGGCCAAGCTCGGTGGAAGAACTGGCCAATGAATTGGGATTAAAAAGCAGATGCGGGTTCTTGACAGGAACACTCAGAGGTTTAATGTAAGACGATTTTATTGAATATTTATATCCTGAATCTCCAAGACATCCCGAACAAAAGTATGTATTGAAGAGAAAATAGAATCAAAATTCCAGACATGACCGAAATCCACAAAAACCTCTACATCGGCAACGAAACCGATTATGAGTACAAGGTCAGGAACCAGGACGACTGGAATGTCATCCATGCTTATAAAGAGCCCTACCACCGTCAGGCGCTGGGATATTCAGGAAGAGGCGCACCCAAAGGCCACTCCGAATATTTAATGGCCAAAAGAGAAAACCGGTGGAAACAGATAAACCGATAAACAGAATAACGGAGAAACAGAGAAAGTGGGGATTAGGATATAGCCGGGGCATTCGGTTAAGGAAATACTTTATCGGTTGGTCGGTTAATCTGTTCTTCTGTTCATCGGTTTTTTCATACATTGGTTTCACATCCTGGCCTGTAGATCGGTGCCGGTTCACTGCAACCAGGGTCAGAGTCCTTTGTCGGGGATTGGGCTGCTGTATCTTGTCGGGAAGAAATTATCCAGAATGAATCGTTTCAGGAGGCTGGCCCTGGCAGATTTATCCTGGAATTAACATGGCGGGAGGGATGCGTGGGTTTTTGGAGGGGAATAGGGGCGAATATATGGTATATAATTCATGAATATTTTAAATTTTCGGAGAAAAAAGGTTTATTATCACATGGCAAAATTACCGAATGCACCTTTACAGGAGGTTATATTTGAGGTTAAGTGGGATTTGGATGTTAAAGAGGAGACAAACCAAACCTACGATAAAGGTTTTGATATAGCTGCCGGGAAATTTTCGGGGATTGTACAGGATCAGTTTCCTGTTGTACGCAGAAAATTACCCGAGGAGATCCCTAATAACTTTTTGAATTATCAAACCGTTTACCAATATAAATCCGGTGTTCAAACGTGGCCTATTCTGCAATTGGGGCCGGGTATTTTTACAGTAAATGACACCGATAAAAATTACGACTGGGATAAAACTTACTTTCCGCTGATTAAAAGAGGTATCAATTGGCTCGAAAAGGCATATACCAAAAATTTAAACTTCCGTTTTGCAAGCCTGAAATACATTGATACTATAAAAGTTAATGATTATGGCTTTAAAGGAGACTGGAAAAGTTTCATATCCCAACAGTTGAATGTCTCTTTTCAAAATCAATTTGATATTAGTGGAAAATTAACAAATGCTCAGTTAAACCAGGCATTTGCACTGGAGGATGAATCGAATTTGCAGGTTTCTGTATCAAGCGGGAAAACGAATAAGCTGAACGAACCGTTATTAATATGGCAGATTGGAATCCAAAAACAGAAAATGTTCCAAAAAACAGATCTTTTTGAATGGTTGGAACATTCTCACGATATTGCTTCCGATCTTTTCAAAAAAATCGTAAAACAAGATTTATATGATAGCTTTACACAAACCTAAAGTTTATTCAAGTGAATTAGCTGCCAATTCAGCGGTGTTTAGCTTTTCTGAATATGAGATGGAAGGAGATGATTTACGGCATGAGATACCGGGTATAGTCTATGATATGCACGATCTAAAGAGCAGTACAATATTTATTACAATTGGAGAGACCCCGGAAATGAGTTTTTCAGCTCGCAAAGCGATAAATAAAATCAAATCTTATTCTGGCCTTGAGAACAACTGGGATGGTTATGGTGCTGTAAAACCCACAGATAATACGATTAACAATGCAATCAACTTCCTGAGGAAAGCCGATGAAGACGGGCTTAATGTTTATTTTGTGGCACCGGGCCCAAATGGAGAAATTGTTATTGAATTTAAAAGAGATAACCTGGAAGCAGAGGTCTATTTCAATGAAGATAATACCAACCAAATAATGGTATATGACAGAGATGAGTGCATCGCTGAAGGTATGATTGAAGACCAATATGAAAAATTAAGAGAGATTTTCACTTCTTATGAAGAAACCTGAAAAAGTAGATATAGAAAATGAAGACAGGTTGTTAAGACGAGTACCATTTACAGATCCAAGGTATATAAAGAGTGACGGATCATTAAGTTCTTTCGCATTTACTCCAAAAAAAGAAGACAGGGGGCTGTCAGTTAATATCGAAAAGCTGACGACCTATGAAAAAAGCATTGAAAATGTACGCAGGTTCAGACTCTATTTTCACCAGGCTATAAACTACAGAAACTTAGGACTTGAATGCGAGCATGATCCTGTACCCAAAAATTATGCCCATGCACTTGTACTTGGAATTAACCCCAACAACAGAAAAATACCACGAAAGCTCGCCAGGTCAGCGGTAAAGATTGATTTTCCTTAAAATTCCAGTTGTGTTCAGCATCTAACTAACCAAATTGAGGTACTTAGTTTTCCCGGTCCGCTGCCACCAACTGCTCTATCTGGCGAAGGAGGGGATCATCGACAGCAGCTTTTTTGAAAAAGCATTGGCAGAGTTTAAAGAGATCTATCCGGGCGTGAACATGGCTGGCGGAATGAGAGGGTTTTTGGAGA
>SKXY01000192.1 GCA_007128175.1 Wenzhouxiangella sp.
GATTCACTTTGCAATAATCTGTGTGCTGAACCTCATTATCGGTTTGACCACTCCCCCTGTTGGGGTCTGTCTCTTTGTTGCGGCCAGCATCGGCAAGGTATCGCTGGGACGACTGGCAATAGCGGTTCTCCCGTTTCTCGCGGTCAGCCTTGCCGTCTTGATGCTGGTGACCTACGTACCGGAGATCACTCTGTTTTTACCGAACCTGCTTTTTGATTAACGGATCACCTGCCGTTGCACGTGATGCTCACCCAGGGCGTGCGCGCCATATTGTTCTGGAAGGAGTTACTCGATGATTATTGACTGTCATGTCCACCTCCTCACCGCCAAGGGCTACGTTGAGAAGCTCATAAGCGAGATGGATCGCCTGGAGATAGACAAGATCTGCCTGCTGGCGGGCAAGAACTATATGCGGTTCTGGGGCTCGCGTATGGCGTCCAATGAGCAGGTGATTGAGGCGTACCGCAAGTACCCTGATCGAATCATCCCGATGGCGTTTCTGGAGTTTGGGATTGATCCTCCGGCGATGATTGACGACCTGTACGCAAAGGGTTTCCGCGCGTTTGGAGAGATATCCAAACCGCGGCTGAACTACAACGACGACGCGTGCATGGAGTACTATGCCCGGGCCGCGGCGTATAATATGCCCATGCTGCTGCACACCGGAACGGTGTTCCGCATCGAGGAAGATCAGCAGTACGATGTGGATTCCAGCCGTATGCGGCCCATCTATCTCGATCGTGCGGCCCGGAAGTTCCCCAATCTCAAGATTATTGGCGCACACCTTGGAAACCCGTGGTACGAGGAAGCCGCCATGACGCTCTTCTGGAATCCCAACATCTACTTTGACCTGTCGGGGAGTATTCTCAAGCGCAAAGACGCGGCGTGGTTCAACGAGACCTTGTGGTGGACCCCGGAGCGCATGAAAGAGATGGCGCGTTCGAAGGACACACACTACACTTCGGCGCTCGCGCACCCGTTCTCACGCATCTGTTTCGGCAGCGACGTACCGATTGAAGAGATGGAGCAGGTGGTTGATGAGTATCACACCATTATGAACGATCTCAAGCTGCCGCAGGAGTTGCAGAAGCGGGTCATGGGTGGCAATGCACAGGAGATCTTCAACGTACAGGAACAGAGGTAACAATCGACGCCGGGCTCGCACCGGCAAAGAAAGACCAGGACCGGCACAGGAAAATCAGAAGAGGAGGCCGACATGACAGACAACGTGACACTGAGCACGGAGCAGCAGGCACAGCCACAGTTTGCGGAGGGAGATCGCATAGCCGAGCGTGCGGCAAAGGTTTTCGTTGGAACCGCAGGATCGCCCGGTCGCACCAGCGCAATGCTGGGAAGACCGCTCTACTTGCAGAAGGCCGACGGCGCGTACCTTTACGACGTCGACGGCAACCGCTATATCGACTACCACTCCTCGAGCGGTGCGACATTCCTGGGATACAACCATCCGCGGGTCAAGCGCGCGATGCTGGAAGCGGTAGAGATGGGGTACTTCTGCAATTACGAGACCGAAGCCCACGCCGAGATTGCGGAGCTGATCTGCGACAGCGTGCCCTCGGCAGAACGGGTCCGCTTCTCAAACACGGGAACCGAGGCTACTCTTGCCGCCATCCGACTCGCGCGAGCCGTGACCGGACGCAGCAAAGTGCTCAAATTTGAAGGGCATTTTCACGGCATGCATGAGCTGGCGTGGTACAACAGTCGCAAACCTGCAACGGAGCCGAACGAGCACGGCGAGATAGAACTGGCCGCTGATACGGCCGGAATTCCGGCGGAGTTTGACTCTACCGTGGTAGTGACGCGATTTAACGATCCAGAGAGCTTCCTGGCGTGCATGCGCCGGCACAAGGGTGAGTTTGCCTGCATCATCATGGAACCGATCATGTACAACGCCGGGTGTATCTACACCGACCCGGAGTTTGCTGCAATGGTGCGCGAGCAGGCCACTGCCGACGGTGCAGTTCTGATCTATGACGAAGTGCTTTCCGGGTTTCGCATGGGGCTTGGTGGAGGGCAGGAGCACCTGGGAATTACGCCGGATCTTACGACGCTGGCGAAGGCGCTCGGTGGCTGCGGTCTGCCGATTGCCGCGGTTGTCGGCAAGCGGGAGATCATGGAAGGGCTCAACCCGATCGGGAAGACGGTGGTGAGCGGCACCTACACCGGTCACGTAATGCACGTGTACGGTGCGCTCGAAGCGTTAAAGATCATGCGCGAGCCAGGCTTCTATGAACGCATGGGGGCGCTGGCGCAGCGGCTCTACGATGGGTTGCGTGAGGTTCTGTCAGGCACGGGTACTCCGGCGGTAGTGCAAGGATTGGGGGCCCGTTTCGGCATCCATTTTGGCATCGAGGCAGGGCCACTCTATCATTATCGCGACGTAGCACGCGGCTTCGACTCGGCGTTCAATGCGGTATTCGCTCGCGAGGCGCTGAAGCGCGGGTTATACTTGCACGAATACGGCAGCTCGCTGACGCCGAACCATCACGGGTTCACCGCGGCGCATACCGAGCGTGACATCGACGAAACCCTTGACCGCACCGAGAGTGCTTTGCGTGCGGCGCAGTGCGCGTCCTCAGGCTGAACGGACCAACGGAAGGCTGAACGGACGAACGGAGCGTGCCGCAGCGGCCTCTGCTGCGGCACGGTTCAACGCGCCGGCTGCGTTACCGTACCCTACAGGCTATTCACGACCTTACAGGCTATTCACGGTCTCAAACAGAGCAAGGATATTGTCCACCGGCGTTCCCGGCTGAATGCAGTGCTCCGCGGCGAACACGTAGCCCCCATCGCGCGCAAGGATGTCCATCCGGTACAGAACCTCGTCTCTCACGTCCTGCGCCGAGCCGAA
>SKXY01000005.1 GCA_007128175.1 Wenzhouxiangella sp.
GGACAATAGTCGGTCAGGCCGGCACTTTCCTGGTCTTTATCTGGGCCGTGATGAAGTTCGTCTGGCCTCCGCTGACCCAGGCGATGGAAGAGCGTCGCCAGAAGATCGCCGAAGGTCTGGCCCACTCCGAGGAGGCCGAGCACGCGCTCGAGCGCGCCAACGCCGAAGCGGAGGAAGCGATTCGAGAGGCCCGTCGCAAGGCTGGCGAAATCATCGAGCAGGCCAGCCAGCGAGGTAACCAGCTGGTCGAGCAGGCCAAGCAGGACGCCATTGCCGAGCGCGACCGGCAGGTGGCTGCAGCCGAGGCCGAAATTCGTCAGGCTACCAACCAGGCCCGTGAGGCGCTGCGTGAGCGCCTGGCCGAGTTGGCCGTGGCGGGTGCCAACCGTGTGATCGAGAAGGAAATCGATCCGCAGGCACATCGTGTCATGCTCGACAAGCTGGCTTCGGAGTTGTAACGACATGAGCAGCCGCATCACGCTTGCCCGACCCTACGCCCGTGCCGCCTTTCAGGCGGCACGCGATGCTGATCGCCTGGCTGACTGGCGCGAGTGCCTGACACTGGCCGCCGGTATTGCCGTGGCGCCGGAGATGCGCGAGTTGATCGACAACCCCCGTGTTGAGCGCGGTCGCCTGGTCGATTTGTTTCGCGACCTCGGCGGTGAGCGGTTCGATGGGGCGTTCGTTAACTTCCTCGGGGCCGTCGCTCACCACGACCGATTCGAACTGTTGCCGGAGATCGCGGCGCAGTTCGAATATCTGCGCAGGGAAGCGGAAAAGCGTGTGCACGTTCACGTTACGTCTGCCTATCCAATGGAATCGGCCGAGCGTGAATCGCTGGCCGCACGGCTTAAGAACCGGTTTGGTCGTGAGGTCGACCTCGAAGTGGCTGTCGATGAGTCACTGATCGGTGGCGTGATCATTCGTGCCGGTGACGAGGTCATCGACGGCAGCGTGCGTGGTCGTCTGGAGCAACTGGGCAAGCAACTGGCGGTATAGGCCGCCGGCTCCGAAAAGGCGCCGGCCCGAGTCGAAACAACAGAATTCAATTCAAGGAATGCGAAAATGCAGCAGACCCTCAACCCATCTGAAATCTCCGAGCTGATCCGCAAGCGGGTCGAGGAGTTCGAAGTTTCGTCGGATGCCCGAACCGAGGGCACCGTGCTCAGCGTCTCCGACGGCATTTGCCGCCTGCACGGTCTCGACGACGTGATGCAGGGCGAGATGATCGAGTTCCCCGGCGACACCTACGGCCTGGCGCTCAACCTCGAGCGTGATTCGGTCGGTGCCGTGGTCATGGGTGACTACAAGCACATCAAGGAAGGCGATACCGTGCGCTGTACCGGTCGCATTCTCCAGGTGCCGGTTGGCGAGGGCCTGCTCGGTCGCGTCGTCGATGCACTTGGTAACCCCATCGACGGCGCCGGTCCGATCGAAGCGGCCGGTTCCGAGCCGATCGAGAAGATCGCTCCGGGTGTGATTACCCGTCAGAGCGTCGATCAGCCGGTGCAGACCGGCCTGAAGTCCATCGACGCCATGGTGCCGATCGGTCGCGGCCAGCGTGAGCTGATCATCGGTGACCGCCAGACCGGCAAGACCGCGGTCGCCATCGACGCGATCATCAACCAGAAGGGTACCGGCATCAAGTGTATCTACGTTGCCGTCGGCCAGAAGTCCTCCTCGGTGGCCGGCGTGGTGCGCAAGCTCGAAGAGCACGGTGCCATGGATCACACCATCGTGGTGGCCGCCAGCGCTTCCGAGTCAGCCGCGATGCAATACATCGCCCCTTATGCCGGCTGCGCCATGGGCGAATACTTCCGTGATCGCGGTGAAGATGCACTGATCATCTACGATGACCTGACCAAGCAGGCCTGGGCCTACCGCCAGGTGTCGCTGCTGCTGCGTCGCCCGCCGGGCCGTGAAGCCTACCCGGGTGACGTGTTCTATCTCCACTCGCGCCTGCTCGAGCGTGCTGCACGGGTCAACGCCGACTATGTCGAAAAGATGACCAACGGTGAGGTCAAGGGCAAGACCGGTTCGCTGACCGCGCTGCCGATCATTGAAACCCAGGCCGGCGACGTTTCGGCGTTTGTGCCGACCAACGTGATTTCGATCACCGACGGCCAGATCTTTCTTGAGACCGACTTGTTCAACGCCGGCATTCGCCCGGCCATCAACGCCGGCCTTTCCGTATCGCGTGTCGGTGGTGCGGCCCAGACCAAGATCATCAAGAAGCTCGGCGGCGGTGTGCGTCTGGCGCTGGCCCAGTATCGTGAGCTGGCGGCCTTCTCGCAGTTTGCTTCCGATCTCGACGAGACCACCCGCAAGCAGCTCGAGCGTGGCCAGCGCGTGACCGAACTGATGAAGCAGCCGCAGTATTCTCCGATGTCGGTGGCCGAGATGGCCGTAAGCCTGTTTGCCGGTAACGAAGGTTACCTGGACGATCTCGAGCTGACCCAGGTGGTCGATTTCGAGCGTGCCCTGATCGCGCACATGCGCAACAGCCACCAGGAGCTGATGGACAAGATCAACGAGTCCGGCGACTGGAACGACGAGCTGGCTGCCGAGATGAAGAAGGCGCTGGACGAGTTCAAGTCCACCGGCAGCTGGTGATGAGTGATGGTGAGAGGAACAGAGGAATAGAGGGAAGAGGTTTCCCCTCTCTCCTCTTCCCTCTCCCCCTCTTCCCGGCCGGATAGATGCCCCGGTGCGTGCAAGGTTGTAACGGAATCAAACAAGGCGAACTCACATGAGCGGCTCCAAGGAAATCGTAGGCAAGATCAAGAGCGTCCAGAATACGCGCAAGGTGACCAGCGCGCTGGAGATGGTCTCGGCCAGCAAGATCCGCAAGGCGCAGGACCTGATGCAGGCAACGCGGCCCTACGCGCGCATGATGCGCCAGGTCATTGGCCATCTGGCACACGCCACGCTTGAGGAAGAACATCCGTTTACGGTCGAACGTGAAGAGGTCAAGCGCGTCGGGTTCATTATCGTTGCCACCGACCGAGGTCTTTGCGGCGGCCTGAACAACAACATGTTCCGCAAGCTGCTGTCGGAGTTCCGGGGCTGGCAGGAAAAGGGCGTGGAAGTCACCACCGTGGTGATTGGTCGCAAGGCTGCCCAGTTTTTCCGCCGCCTGAATGTCGATATCTCTGCGGCCACCCAGGACCTCGGAGAGCAGCCCCGCCTCGAGGACCTGATCGGCACGGTCAAGGTGTGCCTGGACGGCTACCGTGAGGGCAAGCTCGATCGCCTTTACCTGTGCTACAACCAGTTCGTCAACACCATGACCCAGCAGGCGACCTTCGATCAGCTGCTGCCGCTGCCGCCGGCCGAGGACAAGCCCCTGCTGCAGTACTGGGACTACATCTACGAGCCCAATCCGACTGATTTGCTCGACGACTTCCTGACGCGTTACATCGAGACCCTGGTTTACCAGGCCGCGCTGGAAAATCTGGCGAGCGAGCACGCGGCCCGCATGGTGGCGATGAAGAACGCTTCGGACAATGCGAACAACCTGATTGACGAGCTGAAGCTGGTTTACAACAAGGCCAGGCAGGCAGCGATCACCCAGGAGATCTCCGAGATCGTCGGTGGTGCCGCGGCAGTCTGACGAGGACACGGAAATCGGAAAACGTAAACCGCCTGATTTGTGCCGGTTTTCCGTTTCACGTTTTACCTTTTACGTTTCGAGCATTTGAAAGATTTGAAAAACTTGGCTTCGATGCATTGCACAACCGAAGTCGCCAAAACCTGAGGAATAGCCAATGAGTTCCGGAAAGATTGTTCAGATTATCGGTGCCGTGGTCGACGTGGAGTTTCCGCGCGATGAAGTGCCCAAGGTGTATGACGCCCTGACCGTTGATGACACCGAGATCACGCTGGAAGTCCAGCAGCAGCTCGGTGACGGCGTGGTGCGTACCATCGCCCTGGGTTCGACCGACGGCCTGAAGCGCAACCGTCCGGTGTCCAACAGTGGTAAGCCGATCACCGTGCCCGTCGGCAAGAAGACGCTGGGGCGCGTGATGGACGTGCTCGGTCGCCCGATCGACGAGGCCGGCGACATCGGTGCCGAACAGGAATGGGCGATTCATCGCCAGGCGCCGTCTTTCGAGGAGCAGGCAGCCAGCAACGAGTTGCTGGAAACGGGCATCAAGGTCATCGACCTGATCTGCCCGTTCGCCAAGGGCGGCAAGGTCGGCCTGTTCGGTGGCGCCGGCGTGGGCAAGACCGTCAACATGATGGAGCTTATCCGCAATATCGCCATTGAGCACTCTGGCTATTCCGTGTTCGCCGGCGTCGGTGAGCGCACGCGTGAGGGCAATGACTTCTACCACGAGATGAAGGACTCCGACGTCCTCGACAAGGTCGCCCTGGTTTACGGTCAGATGAACGAGCCGCCCGGCAACCGCCTGCGCGTGGCTCTGACCGGCCTGACCATGGCCGAGTACTTCCGCGACGAAGGTCGCGACGTGCTGATGTTCATCGACAACATCTACCGTTACACCCTGGCCGGTACCGAGGTCTCCGCCCTTCTCGGTCGCATGCCGTCGGCGGTGGGTTACCAGCCGACGCTGGCCGAGGAAATGGGTGTGCTTCAGGAGCGCATCACCTCCACGAAGACCGGCTCGATCACCTCGATCCAGGCCGTGTACGTGCCCGCCGATGACCTGACTGACCCGTCGCCGGCCACCACCTTCGCTCACCTCGACGCCACCGTCGTGCTGTCGCGTAACATCGCCGAGCTGGGGATCTACCCGGCCGTCGATCCGCTCGACTCGACCTCGCGTCAGCTCGACCCACTGGTTGTGGGTCAGGAGCACTATGACGTGGCCCGCAAGGTACAGGGCACGCTGCAGCGCTACAAGGAGCTCAAGGACATCATCGCCATTCTCGGCATGGACGAGTTGAGCGAAGAGGACAAGCTGACCGTGGCGCGGGCGCGCAAGGTCGAGCGCTTCTTCTCCCAGCCGTTCTTCGTCGCCGAAGTCTTTACCGGTTCGCCGGGCGTGTATGTCTCCCTGAAGGAAACGATTCGTGGCTTCAAGGGAATCGTTGAAGGCGAATACGATCACCTGCCCGAGCAGGCCTTCTACATGGTCGGTACCATCGACCAGGCAGTGGAGAAGGGTCAGAAGATGCAGGAAAAGGCTGCGTGATTTGACCGGTGAGGCGCGAGGTGTGAGGCGTGAGGCGACACAGGTGCGCTTCATGCCGGCCTCGAAGGCTCCCGCACCAACCAAGTGAGTGCATAGATGGCATCAACGATACATTGCGATATTGTCAGCGCCGAAGCCGAGATCTTTTCCGGCGATGCCGCCATGGTGGTGGTGCCGGGCGAAGAAGGTGAACTCGGCATCGCGCCGCGCCACGCGCCGCTGCTGACCCGCCTGGTTCCTGGCCAGGTCCGCGTCATCCTGCCCGAGGGTGAAGAAAAGTTCTACTACATCTCCGGCGGCCTTCTCGAAATCCAGCCACACGTAGTGACCGTGCTGTCGGATACCGCGCAACGGGCCGGCGATCTCGACGAGGCGGCCGCGCTCAAGGCCAAGGAAGAAGCGGAAAAGGCGATCAAGGACCGGACGGCCGGCATGGAAGTGGCCCAGGCCCAGGCCCAGCTTGCCGAGGCCATGGCCCAGCTTGCCGCCCTCGAGCGTTTTCGCAAGCAACTCAAGCGCTGATTTTCCATCGGCCCCGTGCAACGGGGTCGACCATCCGGCCTTCCGCCCCCCTTTCTCCAAGCGCCATGCGGTGGTTCAGGCAACTGAACCATTTCCGTTGATCGTTTTCCAATCTCATTGGAATCTGATATTCTGGCGTGAAAAGGAGGAAGAAGACGATGTCAAGACCGATCGGGGTAGTCTTAGTCAGTCTTCTCGTCACCCTGGGGGGTGTGGGCTGTGGTGCCAACGAGTTGCCTGATAACAGCCGTCTGCTCGAGGCCTTCGAAGATGGCCGCACTGGCGTGTGGGTCAGCGGGCATGGCAGGATCGCACAGGTGCTGGCAGATGAAACCACCACCATCGGCTTTCCGCGCCAGCGCTTCAATGTCCGCGTAGAAGACCAGTTGACGGTCATGGTGCAGCATTCGCTGACCGAATCGGGGCGCGTGCCCGCCGAACGCGGCGATACCATTGCATTCCAGGGACGCTACGAGTTCAATGCCAGTGGTGGCACCATTTCGCACACCCACCGCGACCCCTCACAACCGGGCAGTGGCGGCTGGATTCGCCACGATGGTGTGACCTACCAGTAGCAAGCCGGGGTCACGGCTGTTCCCCACTGAAACGAACCGGTTCAGCACCCGAGATCTCGCCGGTGCGGGCGCTCTCGTGGATATAAAGTTCCGCTTCCCGCTCGATCCGGATGGGGCCTTCGACGATCACGTCCTGGCCAATGATGATTTTTGGTGTTCCGGATCGGTCTGTTCCGCGTGTATCACGCAGGTGAACTTCGCCGTCGACCACGGTGCCTTCAAGCAGTTCGATGCCGCCGTTGGCGCCAGCGATGTCGCCGGCCCGAGCGGCTGTCAGAGTGATGGGCCCGTTGCGGGAGCTGACCGTGCCGGTTATGTGAGCTCCGGCTGCTACACGCACTGGGCCGTTGGTTGTTTCCACGCTGCCGCTCACCGTAACGTCCTCAGCGAGTTCGATCGCACCGTTGGTGTTGGCAACGCTTCCATCGATCGCTGACCCCTGACCGATCCGGATGCGGCCGTTGGTGCCGCTGATGGTCGAAGCTTGCACGTCGTTGGCCAGCTCGATCGCGCCATTGGTGTTGCGAATCTCGTTCAGCCGCGTGCCCGTGCCGACCACGATCGCCCCGTTGACATTGCGCACGTCTCCGGAGATGGTGCAGTTGTTGCCGATACGGATGGCTCCATTGACATTGCGCACATCGCCCTCGACCTCTTCGCCATCGGCGATCTGGATGCTCCTGTTGACTGCGCCGCATCCGGCGACCATCAGCGCAACGAGCAAGATAATAGTGAACTTTCTGATCTGCATGGGACTGTTCCAGTCGGCTTGAGGCTCAGATTGTCACACCGGCTTCCGTGAAAAGCCAGTGTGGAAAGTCACGATTCGGACTTGCTGTCCGCGGCCGCCGGGGCTTCGGCTGCCAGGCCCTCGAAGTCAAACAGGTTGCGGTCGCACAATTGCGAGGGAGCGATGTTGCCGAGGGCGCGAAAGATCGACATCGTGCGGCCCGGTTGAACGCGCTCCCAATCGTTGAGCATCTGCTTGATCTGCTGGCGTTGCAGGTTGGGCTGGCTGCCGCAGAGATTGCATGGAATGATCGGGTAATCCCGCAACTCGGCCAGCCGGGCCAGATCGTCTTCGCGGCAGTAGGCCAGGGGCCGGATGACGATGTTATCGCCGTCATCGCTGAGCAGTTTGGGCGGCATGGCCTTGAGGGCGGCGCCATGAAACAGGTTCAGGAAAAAGGTCTCGACAATGTCATTGAGGTGGTGCCCGAGGGCAATCTTGTTCATGTTGTGCCGGCGCGCAAATTCGTACAGGGTGCCGCGACGCAGCCGGGAGCAAAGTCCGCATGTCGTCTTGCCTTCCGGCAGTACGCGCTGGACGATGGAGTAGGTGTCCTTCTCGATCACGTGCCACGTCACCCCCAGCGACTCCAGATACTCGGGCAGCACGTGTTCGGGAAATCCGGGCTGCTTCTGGTCGAGGTTGACCGCCACCAGCTCGAAATCGATCGGGGCAGCCTGTTTCAGGCCCAGTAGCAGATCGAGCATGGCATAGGAGTCTTTGCCGCCGGACAGGCAGACCATGATGCGGTCGCCCTCGTCAATCATGCCATAGTCCGTCACCGCCTGCCCGACCTGGCGTCTGAGGCGTTTGATGAGCTTGTTGGCCGAGTAGCGCGATTTCCGCTCCTTTACCGTCTCGGTTGGCATCGACTTGATGGTTAGTGGCAGGCTGTGCATACTCACTTGTTTACTCCACTGGAAGCGTGGGTGGGCATTCTAATCCAGACATCTTACCGGCGATGGTCATGATGACAGGCATCTCCGAAATCCAGGCCCGGTTGACCGAACTGCGCGAGGAACACCGAGATCTTGATCAGGCCATCGCACGCATGGCCGATAGCCCCTCGGCCAACCAGCTTCAGCTTGTCCGGCTGAAAAAACGCAAGCTGCGTCTGCGCGACCAGATCGCCTATTGGGAGAGCCGCTTGATCCCTGACCTGGATGCCTGAAGGTCGGCTCGTTCAGGCAGCCTCGCGCGACAGTTCAGGCAATTCCGGGGTTACCTGGATGATCGTATGCCGGATTTCCTTCGAGAGGATCAACTTGGCATCGCGGGCAAAGTTCTCGAGCTGCCGGTCGAACGTCAGGTTGCCGTCGTCATCTCGCCCGAGAATGTTGCTCTCGAACAGCGATTCGATGAACTGCTTGAACAGCGTGCGATCATAGAACTCCGGCGCCTCGAACTCGTGCAGGAGGGAAATTCGCTGGGCGCTGAGGATGCAAAGCCTTTCGAGCTGCTGGCGGGTCAGTTTGCCCGACCCGTTCTTGACCAGCACGGCCACAGTGATGAAGTAGCGTTCGAAGGTCTGGAGCAGGGAGCCGCCGAGCAAGCGCAGGTAGTAGCTTTCGTCGCTGCCGCCGGCGGCACGCTGCAGGAAGTCGTTCGATGAGCGTAGCAGCCCCAGTTCCGTAAGTGCACCGGTGCACTGCTCCATCACGCCGCCGAGCTCGTCCTTGGTCCAGGGCAGGAATAACTCGCGCTTGATGAACGGGTAGACGAACTGGCTCAATTGCAGCAGGCGGTCCTTCCGGACCCGCTGGACATTGAGAAAACAGCAGGCAATCCAGGCGCTGATCGCGACCAGATGGGCGACATTGTTGCGGAAATAAGTCAGCAGAACGGCATTGGTGGGGTCGGTGCGAATGATGTTGCCGAGCTGGTGACGCTGGCGTTCGATGATGCCGAGTTCGAGGCCGTACTCAATGACCTGCCCCGGGTTCATGGGCGTGATCGTGATGCGGTCGGAGTACACGCTTAACGTGATGACATTCTTGAGTAATCCGATCATGCGCTCGAGGTCGTCTTCGTCCAGTGCCTGTTTACGGCTGGCCAGCAATGCGGTCGCCAGCAGATTGATCGGATTGACGTCGGCGCTGCGGTTGATGTTGACCATGATCTCGCGCGCCAAATCGTCGATCAGGCCGGGAAGCCATTTGGGCTTGGCGCTATCGGGCAGTGGTTCCTCGGCCCATTCCGGGTGATGTGCTTCGAGCAGGCGATTGAGCATGATTGGTTCGCCGAAACTGACCGCCACTTCGCCGTAGTTCTTTCGCAGAATGTTGATCACGTTGCGGAAATCCGACAGTGATTCCGGCTTTTTCTGCCGACCGGAGAGTTCGGAAATGTAGGAGTTGCCCTCGGTCAGACGCTCGTAACCGATATAGACGGGCTGAAACATCACCGGCTTCTTTGGGTTGCGCAAAAACGCCCGGACGGTAATCGAGAGCATCCCGGCACGCGGCGGCAGCAATCGGCCGGTGCGCGAGCGCGTGCCCTCAATGAAGTACTCCAGCGATACGCCGCGGTCGAGGATGAGTTCGACATACTGGTTGAAGACGGCCGCGTAGAGCGGTTGCGATCGGAACGAGCGACGCAGGAAGAATGCGCCGCCGCGCCTGAGCAACGGGCCAACCAGTGGCATATTCAAGTTGACGCCGGCGGCGATATGCGGTGGCACGAATCCACGGTGGTAGAGCAGCCAGGACAGCAGCATGTAGTCCATGTGACTACGATGGCACGGCACGTAGACCACCTCGTGCCCTGGAGCATGATCCCGGAACTGGCTGAAATGATGGACCTTCACACCCCGGTAGATCCGGCTCCAGAACCAGCTCAGCAGCAGATCGGCGACGCGCACGAATGTGTAGGAGTAGTCCGCGGCGATCTCGCGGGCATAGTCCCTTGCCGCCGATTCGGCCCGCTCCACGCTGATATCGTCGCGCCTGGCCTTGGCGGCGATGGCGTCACGAACAGCCGGGCTGCGAACCACCCGTTCGACCAGGGTGCGGCGGTGAGATCGGTCGGGACCGATGGCAGCGGTGCGTACGCGCTTGAAGTGAACTCGCAGGACCCGGCTGATGCGCCGCAGGGCCTGTTCACGATCGTCGGTCTCGGCGAATATGCGCTCCATGGTGACCGGCTTGCCGAACTGCACCATGGTCGCCCTGCCGTTGATGAAGGTGCTGACCAGGCGTCTGAGCCGGCCACCGACCGCCCAGTTCTCCGAGAACAGAATCTTGAAAAAACTCTCTTCCTTGTCCGGTGCGCGGCCGATCAGCACGCTCACCGGGACGATCTGTACCGGTGCGAGTGTGTCCGGGGCTTCCCGTTCCATCAGTTCGGCAAGGATGCGCGAGTGCCGTCGCTTCTCCGGTCGCCTGAAGATCAGGCCGTTGCTGCGACGGCTGGCCCCGAAGCTTCGCGGCAGCTGGGTGTCACCAACCTTGAATGCAGCCAGTGGCCGATGCCATCCGCGCTTGATGCAGATCTGTTCGACGATCAACGCCGTGCTCAATGCGTAACTGTCGACCATGTAGAACACCGGTCGATCCGGATCCAGCTCGAGTTCACCAAGGTCTTCGGGCAGTACCGTCGAGCGAACCCACCAGTGCAGTATTTGCCGCAACAGCGCCAGCCAGGCTCCGTAAAGGCTGACCAGCATTCGTTTGATGGGGCGCGAATCGGGCATGAGGGAGTCGGTTCCGGGTTGGAAGAGAGATTCTACCATTGCCGACCCGTTTCCCCTTTCGACAAAAAAACCGGGCGCCCCCTTGAGGTTGCCCGGTAATCAGTCGTCCGGAGAGGACTGTTGCACGCCCGAGGGCGCTTGTCGATCGTCAGGTCGTGAGCTGTTGAGCCCGTAGACC
>SKXY01000046.1 GCA_007128175.1 Wenzhouxiangella sp.
CCTGAAACCTAAACTCTATAAAATGCCCCCATGCCCGACCACCCCGACATGTCGCCCCCCGGCACCCTCTGGATCGTCGCCACGCCCATCGGCAACCTTGACGATCTGAGTCCGCGTGCGGCCGACACGCTGGGGCGGGTGGCGGTGGTGGCGGCCGAGGACACGCGTACCAGCCGGCGGCTGTTCGGCGATCGGCAAGCGCCGGAAATGGTCAGCCTGCACGAACACAACGAGGCCGTGGCCTGCGCCCGCCTGGTCGAGCGGTTGGGGCAGGGTGCAGACGTCGCCCTGGTCAGCGACGCCGGCACGCCGCTGGTATCCGACCCCGGCTATCGACTGGTCGCCGCCGCCCATGACGCCGGCATTGCCGTTCGTACCGTGCCGGGCCCCTGTGCCGCCATTGCTGCGTTGTCGGTGGCCGGGCTGCCGTCCGATCGATTCTGGTTCGAGGGATTCCTGCCGGCCCGCGCCGGGCAGCGGCAGTCGCGCCTGGAAGCGCTCGCCCACATGCCCGCCACGATGATCTTCTATGCCCCGGCCCGCGATTTGCCGGTAATCGTGGCCGACATGTCCATCACGCTGGGTCCGGACCGCATGGCCACGCTGGCCCGCGAACTGACCAAAATTCACGAAACCGTCCACCGGGCGCCCGTGGCCGATCTGGCGCAATGGATAGCAGACGACGCCAACCAGCAACGCGGTGAAGCCGTCCTCGTCGTTGCCGGCAACCCCGACCCCGCACCCGCGGTCAACCCCGAAGCCCTCGCCCGCGAACTGGCCCGGGAACTCCCGCCCTCGCGCGCCGCCAAACTACTTGCCCGCCTGACCGGCATGAACCGCAAGGAAGCCTGGGCGAAGGTTGAGAGGGGGGAGTAGGTTTAACACGGTTTCCGGGTTCCAGGTTCCGGAAGAACAGTTTACGCTTTATGGGTTACGGTTCAGGCGGTCAGGCCAGTGGCTGAATAGATGAAATGGATGAACGACCAATGTGCAGACTCACATCCCGAGCCCCTTATATCCCGGAAACCGGAAACCGAGCCTTTAGATTCCGTAAACCGTAAAGCGTCTATCGAATGCACCTGATTTTCCTCCTGGCCCTGCTCGCCGTCGCCATCTTCCTCCCGCAGTGGTGGGTCAAGCGCGTGCTGGCCAGATACCGGCAGCCCGACGACCGCTACCAGGGCACCGGTGGTGAGCTGGCGCGGCATCTGCTTGACCGGCTGGGCCTGGAATCGGTGTGTGTGGAAGCGACCGACCCGGGCGCGGATCACTACGATCCGGAAGCGCGCATGGTCCGTCTCAGCCCTGAGCACTTCAACGGGGCCTCGCTGACGGCCGTTACCGTCGCCGCCCACGAGGTCGGGCATGCCATCCAGCATGCCGACGGTTACAAGCCGTTGGTGTGGCGCACGAAACTGGTCCAGGCCGTTCAGCGCTTCCAGCGCATCGGCGTGGTCCTGATCGCGCTGGCGCCGCTGGCCATGGTGCTGCTGCGACTGCCGCGAGCTGGACTGATCATGCTGATGCTTGCCATCGCCGCGCTGGCCTCCGGTATCGTCGTTCACATCATGACGCTGCCGACCGAATTCGACGCCAGCTTCCGCCGTGCGCTGCCTCTGTTGGAAAAGGGCGAGTATCTCAAGCCCGAAGACCGTCCCCATGCCCGTCGCATCCTGCGCGCCGCCGCCTTTACCTACGTCGCCGCCTCACTGATGAGCCTGGTCAACTTCTGGTGGTGGTTGCGAATCCTCCGCCCCTGAGGCTGACGGCCTTCTGACGATGACAGCCATAGCTAGAGACTATGGTTTCTTGCGTGTGACATAGATCACCCAAATAATGCCCACGCTTCCTTCCCGTGTGGTAAAATATGCACAAAATCTAATATTCAATGCCAGCTAAAGAAAAGGAATTGCATGACCACCAGTTTTCAGGACGTTCAGGCCAGCTACGGCCGCTGTACCCGCCAGAAGGGCTTCATCACGCGTTTCTACGAGTTGCTGCTCGACAGCGATGATCGCATCCGTCACATGTTCGAGAGCACCAACTGGACGCAACAGAACAAGGCACTTCGTCGTGGTATCAGTATCGCCCTGACCCATGCCGGTGGCTCCAATATCGTTGATCGGCCGATGGAAGATATGGCTGAGCTGCACAGTCGCAAGGGTGGGCTTCCGGTCGATCCGGAGCTTTACCACTACTGGCGAGAAAGCCTCTTGCAGGCGGTCCACGAATTCGATCCCCAGATCAATCCCACCCTGGAGAAGAACTGGTCGGTTGCGTTGAAGAAAGCCACTGATCGCTTCGTCGACAAGTACTGATCGCGCCAGCCGAGCATAGGCGCGTTCCTGATGTACCATTGCCGTGGTCCTTGCCGCGGCAACGGCTTGAACCATTGGTCGAATCAACAAACTAACGAACAAGCCAATTCCCCAGGAGTCTCGCCATGTCCAAGGACTACATGGACGTTCAGGCCAGTTACGGCCGATGCTCACGACAGAAGGGATTCATCACCCGTTTCTATGAACTGCTCATGGAAAAGGATGAACGAATTCCCCGGATGTTCGAGGGGACCGACTGGTCCCAGCAGAATCGTGCCCTGCGTCGCGGCATCAGTATCGCGCTGACCTTCGCCGGTGGCTCCAACATCGTCGAGCGTTCCATGGACGAAATGGCCGACGTCCACAGCCGTAAGGGCAGGGCGCCGGTCGACCCCGTGCTCTACAAGCACTGGCGCGAAAGCCTGCTCCAGGCGGTAAAGGAATTTGACCCCCGCATCACCCCCGAACTTGAAAAGCACTGGGCCGAGGCGCTGAAGAAAACCACGGATCACTTCACCGAGCATTATTGAGAACAAGGGTTC
>SKXY01000104.1 GCA_007128175.1 Wenzhouxiangella sp.
AAAGCCGAGTACCAGGGCCATCCCAACTTCCGGCCGGAAATCACGTTGGAACAAGCTCAGAAGCGTGAGGTGCCGGAAGCCGTGCGCCAAGCCGAATTGCTGGGCGAGGAATTGCTGGCGAAGGAGGCAGGTCGTTGAGACACTCCTTATTGATCCTGGCCGCCGCCGCGCTGTGCGGGACGGCTCGGGCGGAACCACCCGAAGCTGGCCAGCCGCCAAACGCCGTGGTGCCGGCGACGGACGGCGAACCGGCGGCCGAGTTGCTGGTGGGCGCTTACTACTATCCCTGGTACGCCGCCCCGCGTGCCCGGCGCGACGGTTCGACCGACCGTCTCGGCTGGATGCGGCAAGCAGTCCGCGGACGCCTCGTGCCCCCCCAATTGCCGCTGCTGGGCGTTTATGACAGCCGGGATGCCGAGCTGATTGGCCAGCATCTGGCCCAAAGTGTTGCCGCGAACATCCGTTTCTGGGCGGTCAGCTGGTGGGGACCGGGTGGGCGCGAGGATCGGACGCTCCGCGAACAGATTCTGCCCCATCCCGACAGCGGCAAACTGCAATACGCCGTGCTGTACGAATCGACCGGGCGGTTGGGTTCCTTCGACGAACCCGATTACTCCCGCCTGCTCTCCGATTTCGCGTACCTGTCGGAACACTACTTCTCCCATCCTGCCTATCTCCACATCGACGGCCGCCCGGTTGTCTTCATCTACCTGACGCGTGTGTACTTCCGCAACCGCGGCCAGCGGGAGCTGCAAGACCTGCGGTCCCGATTTCCCCAGCTGTATCTGATCGGCGACGAGGTATTTGGACCTCATTATCGCTCGGAGTATGCCGAACCCTGGGATGCGGTGACCGCCTATGACGTGTATGGCCAGTCGCTCAAGCTGGACGGCGCCACGCGTCAGGCCTTGGACCGGCTGGATGCGGTGTACGCCTCGGCCCGTCAGGCGGCTCACGCCGCGGGGACCGCTTTCGTGCCGGCCGTCAGCCCGGGCTACAACGACCGCGCCGTGCGGGAAGGTCATCCCGGCCGCCCCCGCTATTTCACCGACGTCCCGGACTCGCAAGAAGGCGATGTGTTTCGAAGGGCCATTCGCCAATGTGGCTGGAAACATCGGGATCCCGCCGCTGCGAACATGATGATGGTCACCTCGTTCAACGAATGGTACGAGGACACGCAAATCGAACCCACCGCCGGCGAAGGACCGACCACACGCCAGGACGATTCGCCCTCCGCCGATTTCTTCACGCACGGCGATGCCTATCCGGACTACGGCACCCTGTATCTGGAGATCCTGCGCGAAGAAACCACGCGTTCCGGGGCATCCGATCGACCGCATGCTCGATGAATTTCACCCTGAACACGGAGAGCTTGTCTCGTCCGTGCTCAGCATGTTCCGCTACCGGCTTTCCGTCCACCAGCAGAGAGCAAGCGGCTGCCTCCTGCCAATCCATCTTGCAAAGGACCCTGTCACATGAACCGAACATCCGCATGTACCGCCGCACTCGTCTTGCTTGCCGTTTCTGCCGCCTCGGCGGACCCTGGCTCCACGCTCCGGGAAGCCTTTCAGGATCATTTCCTGATCGGTGCGGCGCTGAATGCGTCCCAGTTTGCCGAGACGGCCCCGGCCCGCCAGGATCTGATCACTTCTCAGTTCAACACGCTGACCGCCGAGAACGTCATGAAATGGCAGCCGATCCATCCCCGGCCTGGCCAATACCATTTTGCGGCAGCCGACCGTTTCGTGGCCTATGGCGAGCGGCACGACATGTTCCTTGTCGGCCATACCCTGGTGTGGCACTCGCAAACGCCCTCCTGGGTGTTCCAGGATGACTCGGGCAACCCGCTGGATCGCGCAGCCCTGCTCGAGCGGATGCGCGAGCATATCCATACGGTTGTCGGGCGATACCGGGGTCGAGTCCACGGCTGGGATGTGGTGAACGAAGCTCTGAACGAAGACGGTTCGCTCCGCGACTCGCCCTGGCGACGGATTATCGGCGATGATTACCTGGAACATGCCTTCCGGTTTGCCCACGAAGCGGACCCGGACGCCGAGCTGTATTACAACGACTACGGGTTGGAAAGCGAAGCCAAACGCCGCGGCGCGCGGGCGCTGTTGCAACGGCTGCAGGCCGCCGAGGTGCCGCTGACCGGAGTGGGCATCCAGGGGCACGGCAGCTTGGATTGGCCCTCGCCGCAAGCGGTGGCCGACACCATCGAAACGTTCGCTGACTTGGGACTCCGCGTCATGATCACGGAACTGGATATTTGCGTTTTGCCCTCGCGTTCCCGCCGCGTGTCGGCCGACATCGCCCAACGCCAGCAGGCAGGCGACCGGCTGAATCCCTATCCCGACGGTTTGCCGGACGCGGTACAACGGCGACTGGCACGCCGCTACGCGGAGCTGTTCGCCGTGTACTTGCAGTACCGCGACGTCGTGGATCGAGTCACGTTTTGGGGTGTCACCGACGGCGATTCGTGGCTGAACAACTTCCCGATCCGCGGCCGCACCAATTACCCGCTGCTCTTCGATCGTGCGGGCCAGCCCAAACCGGCGTATCAGGCCGTGCTCGAAACGGCGGCCCGCTTTGCCAATGTGGAAGAAGACACGCCGCTTTCCGTCCCGTGAGCGAAGATCCCGACGCCCGGTATTTCCTGTTACGGGTTTACCACGCGAACGACATCCGCGATGACGGCACGTTCGCCCCCCACGGTTCCACGGTGTCGGCGCCCGTCGGGACCGGCAAGACGGCTGCAGATCGGGACGGCTAGTGCCGCAAATCAGAATTGACGTTACATAAAACCCATCAGAGGGAACAAAATAGCTCGAACAATATGTATTGCATTAGTCCGTA
>SKXY01000064.1 GCA_007128175.1 Wenzhouxiangella sp.
CGTAGCTGGTCCGCGAAGGCTGATCGATTGGTTTGTGGGAGTGTCACGACCAGGGTGACGCCATCGGTGTCGAATGATTCGTCGAGCTTGTCGGCCGCGTGGTTTTCCATGGCCTGGTGGGCGGCGTTGATGCAATCGAATGGCAGGGATATGCGCAGCCTCACCTTGCGGACCAGGGGGCGGCTGTCGGCGGTGCGCAGTGCTTCGGCAGCGGTTCCTCCGTAGGCGCGTGCCAGCCCCCCGGTGCCGAGCTTGATGCCCCCGAAATATCGGGTCACGACGACCACGATCCGGTCCATGTCCTGGCCTTCGATGGCCTGCAGGATGGGGCGGCCGGCTGTGCCTCCGGGTTCGCCGTCATCATCGAAACGGTACTGGTCGCCAGCCCGGAAGGCCCAGCAATTGTGATTGGCATTCGGGTCGCCGACACGCTCGAGAAAGGCCCGGGCCTCGTCCTCGTCCGCCACCGGTGCGGCGCGGGCGATGAAGCGGCTGCGCTTGATTTCGGCTTCGTGGATGACTTCTCCGGTCAGGGTGCGGCTCATTTCAGACGGCGCTCGCGTGGCTCGGATGTGACTTCAGCATCCACTTCAAACTGATCCATCAAGATATTGATAGGGCTTCCTTTTTTGATTTGGTCTCGCTGGGTCAATGCCTGACCTTCAGGGTCGCGAACGACTGCGTAGCCGCGTTCGAGTACGGCCAGCGGGCTGACCGCGTTGAGTGCGCGCAGGGTACTGCCCAATCGCTCACCAGCTCTTTCCAGGCGTGATTTCGCGGCGCGGTCGAGGCGCAGCTTCAGGCTGCCGACATCACGCTCGGCACGTTCGATCTGGCGCCGCGGATGGCAGGCGGACAGCCGAGCGAGATGACCGGAAAGCAGTCTTTCACGGGACTCGATCTGGCGGCGTACAGCAATTTCGGCGCGCCGGCTCAACTCCCCGTTGCGGCGGGCAAGTTCATCAAGGCGGCGTTCGGGATGCTGCCGTGCCAGGCGGCGTTCGACGAAATCCAGGCCCTGCATGCGTCGCTGCAGACTCTGGTCCATGGCCCGCGACAGTTGCTGGTCCAGCCGATCCAGCTGCAGGCGCAGGGCGGGGCCGTCCGGCGTGGCGGCCACAGCAGCTGCCGTCGGTGTCGGGGCGCGGACGTCGGCAACGAAATCGGCGATGCTGAAGTCGGTTTCATGACCGACCCCGCACACGATCGGAGTTTCCAGTGCATGGATGGTGCGCGCGAGTTGCTCGTCGTTGAAGGCCCACAGGTCCTCCAGCGAACCGCCGCCGCGCGCCAGGATGATGACATCGCCGTAGCGGTGACGCTCGGCAGCAGACAGTGCGCGGATCAGTTCGGCCGGTGCGGCCTCGCCCTGGACCTGGCTGGGATAGATGCGGACGTCGGCACCCGGCCAGCGCTGGTTGATCGTTTCGAGAATGTCGCGAATGGCCGCACCTGAAGGCGAGGTGACCACGCTAATGCGCCGGGGCCATTTTGGCAGCGGCTTCTTGTGCGACTCGTCGAACAGCCCCTCGGCCTCGAGCTTCTTCTTCAGGGCCTCGAATGCCTGGCTAAGTGCACCGGCGCCGCCCTCGAGCATTCCGTCAGCGATCAGCTGGTAGTCGCCGCGCGGCTCGTACAGGCTCAGGCGGCCGCGTACAAGTACTTCCATGCCGTTCTCGGGCTTGAAGCCGATACCGGCGGCATTGCCTCGAAACAGCGCGCAGCGGATCTGTGAGCGGGCGTCCTTGATGGTGAAGTACAGGTGCCCGGAAGGCGGGCGGGCCAGGTTGGAAATTTCGCCGGCCAGCCACAGCCGCGGGAAGCCCGCTTCGATATGCAGACGGACTTCGCGGTTCAGTTCGACAGGGCTATAGACGTGGGTTTCCGGGCCGGGGGCTTGGACTGACATGGGTCGGGATTATACCGGTCAACGTGTCGCCCGACGTCGTCGGTATCGGCCCGCTCGTGCTCGTTCGGGTCCAGCCGTTTGAGCAGCGACAGGAAGCGTCGTGTGCAGTTGGTCCAGGAGAAGCGGCTGGCGAACTCGATACAGGTCGCACCATCGACCGACAGGGCGCGAAAGACCGCCTGGCGCAGGTCCTCGTCGAGCGCGCCGGTGCCGCCGTCGGTGACCAGGTCCTGCGGGCCGGGGACCGGGAAGGCTGCCACCGGCACACCGCAGGCCATGGCTTCGAGAATGACCAGCCCGAGAGTGTCGGTGCGGCTGGGGAAGACGAACACGTCGGCCGACGAGAGCATGGACGCCAGTTCTTCGCCGTGGCGGTAGCCGAGGAAATGCACGTCCGGGTGTTGCTGACGCAAGCGATCCAGGGCCGGTCCGCCACCGATCACCACCTTCGAGCCGGGCAGGTCCAGGCCGAGGAAGCTGTCGATGTTCTTTTCCACCGACAGCCGCCCCATGTAAAGGCTGATCGGGCGGGGCAGGTTGAGCGCGTCGCGGTCGCGCGGGTGAAAAACCGCGGTGTCCACGCCGCCGGGCCAGACCGCCAGGTTGGTGAAGCCGCGCTCGGTCAGCAGTTGCTTCTGCGTGCCGGTCCTGACCAGCGTGCGGGTCGCGGCGCCGTGAAACCAGCGCAGGAAGGCGTAACTCAGTTTCAGCGGTATTGGGGCGCGCAGGCGCAGGTATTCCGGAAAGCGCGTGTGATACGAGGTGGTGAACTCCAGTCCGCGACGCAGGCACCAGCGGCGCGCGGCCAGGCCGATCGGTCCCTCGGTGGCGATGTGAATGGCATCGAACGGCCCGCGCTCGAAGGCGGCGCGCACCGCCCGGTCGGGGCGCAACGTCAGGCGAATCTCGGCGTAACCGGGGCAGGGGACTGTGGTGCCGCAAGGCGCCAGCACTTCGACTTCATGACCCAGGGAGATCAGGGTCTCGCGGGTCTTCTCCAATGTACGAACCACGCCGTTGACCTGCGGCGCCCAGGCGTCTGTGACCAGCAGGATTCTCATGCCGCGCGCACCTCGGGTTGCTGGGTTGAGTGGGCTGCCGGAAGTGACTTGATGATCTCGTGGACGTCGCTGGCTCGGATCAGGTCGATGCTGCCGTCGTGGTTCTCGATCAGGGCCGTGCAACTCTCCACCCAGTCACCGCAGTTGAGATAGAGCACGCCGTTGTCGATGGTGATTTCCGGCCGGTGGATGTGACCGCAGATCAGGCCGTCGACCTTGTTGGCGCGTGCCTCCCGGACCACGGCTTCCTCGAAGTTGGAGATGAACTTGACCGCATTCTTGACCCGGTGCTTGAGAAAGGCCGCCAGCGACCAGTAGTCCTTGCCCATTTTCGTACGTGCCCAGTTGACTAGGCGATTGAGCCGCAGCAGATTGTCGTAGAGCTTGGAGCCGATCAGCCCCAGCAACGGCGAGCTGATGACCGCTGCATCGAACTGGTCGCCATGCATGATCAGGAAGCGCCGTCCGTCGGCGGTTTTGTGGATCACTTCGTTGACGATCTCGATGTTGCCGATCTTCATGCCGCAGTACTGGCGCATGGCCTCGTCGTGGTTGCCGGGGACAAACACTACCCGGGTATTGTGCTTGGCCTTGCCCAGCAGTGAGCGCACCACGTTGCTGTGGCTTTGCGGCCAGTGACGTTTCTTCTTCAGGTACCAGAAATCGACGATGTCTCCGACCAGGTAGAGGGTCTCGCAACGCATTTCACGGATGAAGTCGAGCAGGTAGTCGGCGCTGCAGCCGGGAAAGCCCAGATGAACGTCGGAGATCCAGATGGTGCGCACGTTGCGTCGAAAGGCGATCGGCTGGGAAACAGGCATTGTGTTCACCGCTGCTGAGAGTGCAATCCACATTAGGTCACGGGGATGGCAGCAACATGTCGGGCGCTTGACGGATTGATGACAGCCGGGGAGACTGCAGAGTCGCAGAAATGAAACGCAGGAGATCCGCCATGCATTCCATCGTTCGCCTGGGCCTTTTGTCGATAGCGCTGATACTTGCCGTGCCGCTGCAGGCGGCTGTCGACGGCATCGTCAATGCCCGCATTCACGTCCTGGACGCAGACCGGACCCAAGCCAGCGCGCTGGCCTGGAACGCCAGCGGGCGCATCGTTCATGTTGGTGATGCCGAATCGCTGGCTGATGCCTATCCCGAGCTCGAGCCGACCGACCTTGGCGGGCAGGTGGTCCTGCCCGGACTGATCGACGCCCACGGTCATGTCATGGGTCTGGGGCTGGCCCGGCTGCAGGCCGACCTGGTCGGCGCTGAAAGTGTCGATGAGGTGATCGAACGGCTGCGCGAACATGCCGACAATCTTCCCGATGAAGCCTGGCTGACCGGCCGGGGCTGGGATCAGACGCGATGGGAGGGCAGCGAGTTTCCTTCCAGCGCCGACCTGGATGAGGCCTTCCCCGACCGACCGGTCTACCTGGTGCGGGTCGATGGTCATGCGGCCTGGGCCAACTCCGCCGCGCTGGAACACGCAACCGGGGACCTGTCAGGCGACTGGCAGCCGCAAGGTGGTCATATCCATCGCGACGCGGAGGGTGAGCCTACCGGCATCCTGATCGATACCGCCATGCCGTACGTTGCCGACGCCATGCCTGAGCCCACCGCCGAGGAACGCGATCTGGCGCTGAACCTGGCGCTGGAAGAAATTGCCCGTTACGGCCTGACCGGCGTGCATGATGCCGGCGCCTCGCTGGCCGATTTCAGGCTGTTCCGGCAGCGCGACGAGGCCGGAGAGCTGAGCGTGCGTATCCATGCCCTGGCCGACGGCGACGCCGAGATGCTCGACTGGTTGTGTGAGAACGGCATGTTCGCCGGCGATCGGCTGACGGCCCGCGGCGTGAAACTCTACACCGATGGCGCCCTCGGCAGCCGCGGCGCGGCCCTGCTTGAAGACTACAGTGATGACCCGGGCAATAACGGTCTCCTGTTTCACTCAGACGAGGAACTGCAAGCCATGGTCGACCGGGCAATGGGCTGTGGCCTGCAACTGGGCATCCATGCCATTGGCGATGCGGCCAATCGTCAGGTGATCGAGGCGTTGGTCGCCGGGCAGGAAAGCCATCCGGACAATCCCGGTCGGCATCGCATCGAGCACGTCCAGATCATCGCCGTGGACGACATCCCGCGCATGGCCGAGCACGACATCATCGCCAGTATGCAGCCCATCCACGCCACCTCCGACATGCGCTGGGCGGAGGATCGTGTCGGCGCCGAGCGACTGGCCGGCGCCTATGCCTGGCAGCGCATTCTGGATGCCGATGTGCATCTGGCACTGGGTTCGGACTTCCCGGTCGAGCCGGTCAATCCCTGGCTGGGCATCCAGGCCGCCGTTACCCGGCAGGACCGCGACGGCCATCCCGACGGCGGCTGGCTGCCGGACCAGCGCCTGAACGTGGACGAGGCGCTGCGTGGTTTTGCCATCGACGCCGCCTTCGCCAGCTTCGCCGAAGCCGACACCGGCACCCTCGAGCTCGGCAAACACGCCGACTTCATCGTCATCGACGCCGACCCCTTCCAGGTCGACCCGACCGCTCTTGCTGACATCAAGGTCTTGCAGACGGTTGTCGGTGGAGAAAGCGTGTATCAACGGCAGGGCGGGGAGTGAGAATAAACCACAAATTGAACGAAGAGCACGAAGGTAAAGAAAGCTTTGGAATCAGGCAATTGGGAGTTAGACGTGTTTCCGGCTATCAGGTGGTTCACTACTATTTTCTTCGTGAACTTCGTGGTTTATATAATCAGCATTCCGGTATCGACAGCAATCGGTTTCCGGCTCGTCAAACCTGAGGTAGCGAGATGACACAGACAGATGGCAACACCGAATCACATCGCCTGATCCTGCGTCAGTCGCAGCCCGAGGACTACGACGATGTCGCCGAGATCATGGAGCGCGTCTATCCCGGCCTGGACGGCGCCTGGACGCGCGAGCAGTTCGAATCACAGATTGCCCGTTTCCCGGAAGGCCAGATCTGCATCGAGGACAACGGCAAGGTGGTGGCTGCCGCCATCTCGCTGATGGTCAAGTACAGCCGCTGGGGCCAGGATCACAAATACTGGGATATTGTCGGCAACGGTTACCTCACCACCCACGATCCCAAGGGTGATGTGCTTTACGGGGTCGATGTCTTCGTCCACCCCGACTACCGCGCCCTGCGTCTCGGGCGGCGCCTTTACGATGCGCGCAAGGAGCTGTGCGAGAAACTCAATCTGCGCGGCATCGTCGTCGGCGGCCGCATTCCCGGATATCACAAGCATGCCGACGACATGACGGCGGCCCAGTACGTGACCAAGGTCAAGGCTGCCGAACTGGTCGATCCGATCCTGACCTTTCAGCTGGCCAACGATTTTCAGGTCCGCCGAATCGTCAAGGGCTATCTGCCTGACGACAAGCAGTCGGCCGGCTACGCCACCCTGCTGGAATGGATCAACATCTATTTCGAAGAAGAGACCCGGAATGTCATCGGCGGGCGGCCTTCGGACGTGCGTATCGGCGCCGTGCAGTGGCAGATGCGGCCGACCCGGTCGCTCGATGACCTTTATACGCAGATCGAGTACTTCATTGACGCGGTGTCTGGCTACCAGGCCGATGTCGTGCTGTTTCCGGAGTTCTTCAACGGCCCGCTGATGGCGAAATGGAACGACGAGGGGCCGGCGGAGGCCGTGCGTCAACTGGCCGGGTACACCGAGGCTATTCGCAATCGCATGCAGCAATTTGCGGTCTCGTACAACATCAACATCATTGCCGGCTCGATGCCGGAGTACGACGGCGAGCGACTCAGGAACGTCTGCTACCTGCTCCGTCGCGACGGTACCTGGGACCGGCAGTACAAGGTGCATGTCACACCCGACGAGATCAGCGCCTGGGGGCTTGCCGGTGGCGACAAGGTCAAGATCTTCGAAACCGACTTCGGCAAGATCGGTATCCTGATCTGTTACGACGTGGAGTTTCCGGAACTGCCACGATTGCTGGCGGAGCAGGGACTTAACATCTTGTTCGTTCCTTACTGGGTCGATACCAAGAATGCCTACCTGCGAGTGCGCCGATGTGCCCAGGCACGCGCCATCGAAAACGAGTGCTACGTGGTCATCACCGGCTCGGTGGGCAATCTTCCAAAGGTGGAAAACATGGACATGCAGTATTCACAGGCAGCCGTGTTCACGCCCTCCGATTTCGCCTTCCCGCACGACGCCATCGCACATGAGGCAACGGCCAATACCGAGACCATGCTGATCGCCGACCTCGACCTCGACAACCTGCGCGAAATCCGCTCGCACGGCTCGGTGCGCAATCTCAAGGACCGTCGACTGGATTTGTATGAACTGAAGTGGAAGTAGATCGCCGGGTCATCGGCATTTTACGAAATTGAAACCTGCCGGACGATCGGTACTGCTACCATCAAGGCTGGCACGGCAAAGCGAGAAGACTTCATGGAAATGATGTGGACAGGAATCTTTGCGTTGATCATCGGCGCATTGCTGGGTGCAGTCGGTGCCTGGCTCTGGCTGCGGCAGCGCGGTGGTGCCGGGGGTGATTCCGTCGCCGAAATCAAGAAGGAAAATGCCCGTTTTCGCGAAGAGGTCAACGAACATTTCGTGCAGACCGCCGAACTCATCAACCAGCTCACCGACAGCTACAAGGCGGTTTTTGACCACCTGAGTGACGGGGCGGACAAGCTGGTTGACAAGGATGCCGTGCGAGAGCGCATGCCGCGGGTCAGCGATCAGGAAGTGCGTCTCAAGCACATCGGCTCGCGTGATGGTGAGGGTGGATGAGATCGACCCCATACTGATTCAGGTCGACGAGGTCGGGTGACCGATCCATGAGCGAACCGATGGAGCCTGCCCGGCGTAATCGTCCGGGATGGGTCTTCTTCATATCGTTGGCGTTGCTGGGGGTGTTCGTGGCCTACGGCGCCACTCGGCCCGATGAGTTGGCACTTGTGGCTGACCACGCGCTGGCGTTTACCACCCAGCACTTCGGCTGGCTCTACCTGTTCGCCACCACCGGGTTCCTGGTTTTCTGCGTCGCCATCGGTGCCAGCAACTTCGGGCATATTCGCCTGGGCGCAGATGGCGAAGCCCCGGAGTTTTCCTATCCGGCCTGGCTGGGCATGATCTTTTCGGCCGGCATGGGCGTAGGCCTGGTGTTCTGGGCCATTGCAGAGCCGATGAGCCACTTCATGGCGCCGCCATACGGTGAGGCCGAGCCGAGTAGCCCGCAAGCCGCTCGTATGGCCATGCAGTACTCCTTGTTTCACTGGGGGTTCCATCAGTGGGCCAACTTTGCTGTGGTCGGCCTGGCGATCGCCTACGTTCGTTTCCGCCAGCAGCGGCCCGGGCTGATCAGCGAGGCGTTTCGGCACACGCTTGGCGACCGCGTCGACGGACCGATCGGCAAGGGCATCAATGTGCTGGCAGTGGTTTCGACGATCTTCGGGGTCGCTACGACCATGGGTCTCGGTGTGATCCAGATCAACAGCGGGCTGGGTGCGGTGGCCGGCGTCGGCTTTGGAGTCGAACAGCAACTGGCCATTCTCGGTGGCATCACCATCGTGTTCCTGCTGTGTTCTCTGGCGCCGCTGGAAAGTGGAATTCGCTACGTCAGTGACGCCAACATGCTGCTGGCCGGCGTGCTGTTGCTGTTCGTTTTCTTCTTCGGCCCCACCGATTTCATCACTGCGGTGATGACCAATGCCATTGGCGACTACTTCAGCAATGTCATCGGTATGAGCCTTGTGATGGCGCCTTACACCGAGGACGACTGGGTCGAGCGCTGGACCATTTTCTACTGGGCCTGGGGTTTGTCGTGGGCGCCGTTCGTTGGCAGCTTCATTGCGCGCATTTCTCGTGGCCGGACCATTCGCGAGTTCGTGATCGGTGTGATTGGCATGCCCGTCCTGCTCAGTGTCCTGTGGTTTGCCACGTTCGGCGGCACGGCGCTGTTCTACGAATTGTTCGAGAACGTGCCCGTCGGCGAAGCGGTGTCGGCTGAGATGAGTTCGGGGCTTTTCGTCACCCTGGAGCAGTTGCCGTTCACGGCCGTGACCAGTCTGTTGATGCTGGCTCTGATTAGTCTCTTCGTGGTGACTTCCGCCAATTCGGCCACCTTCGTGCTTGGCATGTTCACCACCCAGGGGGTCCTGGAACCCGCGCGCTGGGCGCGTCTGAGCTGGGGTGTGGTGCAGGTCATGGTTGCCGCCGTTTTGCTGCTTAGCGGCGGTCTGGTGGCGCTGCAGACCATTTCCATCCTGGCTGCCTTCCCGTTCATGCTGCTGATGGTTTTCATGGCCATCGCCCTGCTCAGGTCGCTGCAAAACGAGCATCGCCAGATCGAACTTCACCAGGCAATCACCCACGAACGACTGATGCGCCTGCTCGAGGAGCACGACCACCTGGGCGAGGGGGATTCGAGGCAACGGCACGATTCGTCGAAGCCTGGAGAAAATGACGGGCGGTAGTCCGAAGACGGAAACCTGAAACCTTTTCACCCCTTTTGCGCCAGAACAACCTGCGGCGGCAAGCATTCCACCTCCCAGCCGAACCTCTCACCCAGCCATTTGAACGTTCCTGGCCGGTAGAACACCACGTGAGTGGGATCCCGTCGATAGTGCCAGTTGGCGAAGCGCTCGTCATCGGTCTGGAAGCGGGTCATGATGCCCAGCCAGCCGCCGGGTTCAAGCAGTGAATGCAGCCTTTCGAACTCGGTGGCGGGGTCATGGAAGTGCTCGACAACCTCGGTGCAGGTGATGAAGTCATAACGATTGCGAAAGGCTCCCGAGTCCGGAGCGTAGATCGGGTCGAACAGGGACACGGAATGGCCGGCTTCCTTCAACATGCATGCCAGCGCCGGCCCGGGACCGCAGCCATAGTCCAGTCCACGTGACGCCGGTTCCAGTCGTTTCAGCAGAGGCCCGGCTAATTGGCTGAGAAACCTGCGGTATCCCGCATCGTTGGGGTGATTCTGGTGCTGATCGTACTCCCGTTTCTCGGTTTCGCGGTCGGGATGTTGGTCGCTGTCGAGAAAGCGGGCCTGGCAGTCAGCACAGCGCCAGTAGCGGCGTGCATTTACCGTAATCCAGTGCTCGGTCGACTCTTGCCGACAAACAGGGCAGTCCACGATCAAGTGCCTAGAACGAACGGCCCCAGACCAGCGACCAGGATTCGATGCCGGGGTTGGGGCGGGACAGGCCGGCGTTCGAATAATGAATTACCCGAAGCATCAGGACGTCACTCGCACCCAAGTGGAGTCCGGCACCGAAACGATCCTCGAAGTGAGCCGGGGAGCCGAGGTTCCTGTCGCCCACACGCTGGCTCGTAAACAGCGCCGCACCGATGCCGGCTTCCAGAAACGGACGCCAACCCTCGGTGTTGAAGGTGTAAACAAAGACCGGGGAAACGGAAAGGGTGTGGGCGGCACTACCGGCCCGGCCACCTTCCCACCAGGTATAACCGGCATGCCAGTAGCCGCTGAGATAGCCGGTATCACTTTCAAACCAGCGTTGGTCCCAGCCCCTGGCCAGCCCGATATTGGCAGTGGCCCCGCCTTCCCCGGTCATTCCCGGAGAGAGCAGCACCTTGCCTGCATGGCAAGGCATGGCAAACAAGGCGGAAAGTGCAAGAAGAAGAGTCGCTGTCGAGATCTTCATCGGCGCAGTATAGCGTCCGAATCGATTCAGTTCAGGGGGTGTCTTCGTCTGCTTGCAAACAGACGGGACCGGCATCGCAATTCTCAGCGCCAAAAACGAAAAAAGCCGGCTTGTAAGCCGGCTCCTGGTTTCGGGGATCTGGTGGAGGCGGCGGGAGTCGAACCCGCGTCCGCGAACCATCTGATCCTGGTTCTACATGCTTAGCCCGCTCGATTATTTCTCGTCGCTACATCGCCCGAGGGGCAGGGCAC
>SKXY01000305.1 GCA_007128175.1 Wenzhouxiangella sp.
CAATCATCACTCTTCTGGCACCAGGCCGACACGATACTGGTAACAGCCGGCAACATCCATCAGGCATCGGTGGAGTTTGTGCAGGGCATCAACCCGGGAGGTATGAGATGCAGCAGCCGGTGGTCTTTAACTGTCGAAACGCGGACGATGTTACCAAAGCGGTCAGGGAACATGACGTCAGCTTTGTCCAGTTCTGGTTTGTAGATGTGCTGGGCACTCTTAAGAGCTTTCAGGTCACACCCAGCGAACTTGACGAGGCCTTTGATGAAGGAATGGGTTTTGACGGGTCATCTATTGAAGGTTTTGCCCGCATCCATGAAAGCGACATGGTCGCCTTTCCTGATCCAGCCACTTTTCAGCTGGTTTCCTGGAGGCCCATGGAAAGGCCGGTGGCCAGAATGTTCTGTGACATAAAGAACCCGGACGGAACCCCATACGAGGGTGACAGCCGCTACGCTCTCAAGAGGATCCTGGGCAAGGCGGCTGAGGACGGCTACAGCTTTTACGTGGGCCCCGAGCTGGAATTCTTTCTTTTTGAAAGCGCCCACGATCCCAAAACCCTGGACTTTGGAGGCTATTTTGACGCCCCTCCCCTGGACATGGCCAACGATATCCGCAGGGACATTATTTACGGCCTGAACAGAATGGGCATCGTAGTTGAATACAGCCACCATGAGGTGGCCCCCAGCCAGCACGAAATAGACCTGCGGTACCAGGAAGCCCTGAAAATGGCGGACACCGCGGTCACCTACAGGGTGATCGCCAAGGAGGTTGCCAGACGCCACGGATGTTACGCAAGCTTCATGCCCAAGCCCCTTTTCGGGGTAAACGGAAGCGGGATGCATGTCCATCAGTCCCTGTTCAGAAACGGGCGTAACGTGTTCTTTGATGCCGCCAGCCCTGATTCTCTCAGCAAGGAATGCAAATACTACATCGCCGGGCTGCTGAAACATGCCAATGAGATCACCGCGGTGTGCAATCAGTGGGTCAATTCATACAAAAGGCTGGTTCCCGGGTATGAGGCTCCTGTGTATGTGGCCTGGGCCAGGCGCAACAGAACCTCTCTGGTCCGCGTGCCCATGTATAAACCAGGCAAAGAAACCGCCACCAGGATCGAACTCCGCTCACCGGACCCGTCCTGCAACCCTTACCTGGCCTTTGCCTGCATGCTTTCGGCCGGACTCAAGGGCATGGAGCAAAAGTATGATTTGCCGGATGCTGTTGAGGCTGATATATTCGAGATGAACGAAGAAGAAAGGAAAAAGCACGGGATACCAAGCCTGCCCGGCAGTCTTTTTGAGGCTGTTCAAGCTCTGGAGAAAAGCAGCATGGTCAAAGAGGCTTTGGGAGACCATATTTTCAGAAACTTCATAGCCAACAAGAAAATTGAGTGGGATAACTACCGAACCCAGGTCACCGAGTATGAGCTGAAAAAATATCTGCCCATACTTTGATCAATAGTTTTGACTCCAGGATGAAAGGGACCTGCCCTTCATCCTGGAGTCAAAACCTGTCGCAGGGAACATTGGCCAGGCATTCTTCCAGGTAATCATTCATCATTGCGCTTAATTCGTCCGCGGCAAACTTCCTGTTGCAGGACCTGCAATACAGATAAACGTTTTTTCAGGTCCGGATTACCCTGAGGTTTCTCTTGTCATGCACACAGTTGATTCCGGGATATGGCTGGTTTTTGCTGTTCATGGACAATGACCTTCCATAAATATTGAATTTTTGCAATTGTAAGGCCGAGGTGAAATCTATGAACAAAATTGACTACCTGTCAAATGAAATGGCTGAAGAAACCCTGAAGGAGGCAGCTGATACTTTTTTTGGGAAAAGAAAAAAGATTGATGATGAAATTGAGCTGCTGCGGGAACAGGCAAAAAAAATACAGGCCATGGCCAAAAAAATCAGAGCAAAGGCCTCCGGGCTCAATTTCATGCTCCTGGACCAGGACTGGATTAATAAATTCTGGGCCAGGCTTGGGCTTGGGGAAAGTGTTTATCCTTCCATCAAGGGAGAGTGGAAGGGCAAAGAAAGCATGCCCTGGGCCATGACCATCAGGGGGAGGTATCAGAAGGCGGTGTTGTCTCTATACCAGGAACTGGGCTCACTGGTCAGAGACTATACACACGGCCGGTATATTGATCATCCGAGCATAAAAGGCAAAAAAGTCATAACCCCCAATTTTTCCAGCCTGAAAACCTGGGCCGAAAGCATCAACAGGGACATTGAGGCCATTAACTGTTCCAGCCGCCCGGACGATGTCATGTCCTTCACCCGAAGGATGAATGTGGAGGAAGATTCCAAAAGGGAACAGGTCGGTTCTGGTCTGGAATATAAATACGATGAGCAACTCTGTTTAACCCCGGTTGATTTTGATTCCCTTGAGCTGGAACAGTTTCCGGAGCTGCCGTTCAAAAAGAGTCACCTGGAAACAGTCAGGGATCTTTGCCGGTCTATCTGCACGGAAAACAAAGAACGGGTCAGAGCTGTACTGGATAGAACCAGCAGTTAATATTGCCAGAGGCATGATTATGCATGACGACACATCTTCGCTCACCCTCCTGGGAAGGGGCACTGCCAGATATCCATCCAGGGTTGACCCCGGCATCCTGGAAACCTTTCCCAACCGTTTCAAAAACAGGGACTATCAGGTGGTGATGATCACCAGGGAGTTCACCTCTCTTTGCCCTGTAACCGGCCAGCCCGACTACGGGGAGATCAGGGTCAGATACGTTCCCGATCAGGAATGCATTGAGTCCAAATCCCTGAAATACTACCTCTTCAGCTACCGGCAGGAGCCCACATTCATGGAGACAGTGGTCAACAGGATCCTGGATG
>SKXY01000048.1 GCA_007128175.1 Wenzhouxiangella sp.
CCAAGAGCGTGACCTTCCGCGCCAACATGCCTGGCGTGTACATGTGGCACTGCGCACCGGGCGGCCATGCCATCCCGATGCACGTGCTGTTCGGCCAGTACGGCATGATCGTGGTCGAGCCCAAGGACACCAAGTACAAGCTCGAAGAGAAGCTGGGCCACGGCCCGGACCTGGAGTTGTACATGATCCAGCACGAGTTCTATGCCAGCGGCAAGGACGCCATCGAGGGCAATCCCATCTACACCGCCTTCAACGGCAAGCTGTTCCGCTACGTGGAAGAGCCGATCACCGCCAAGCCCGGCGACTACGTGCGCATCAATTTCCTCAACATTGGCCCCAACCTGGTCTCGACCTTCCACCTGGTCGGCATCATCTGGGACTTCGTCTACTGGCAGGGGCACCCGGAAGCCTGGATGCCGGGTGGACAGACCGTCACCGCCGGCCCGTCGGATTCCTGGGTGATCGAGTTCCGCGTCCCGCCCGATGAAGGCGCCTACCTGATGCTCTCACACGCGGTCGGTTCGACCGCCCGTGGTGCCATCGGGGTGCTGGTGGCCGATGCCGGTGCCGACACGCCCAAGACCATCCTGGCCGACGGCCCCGAGTACAGCGCTGACGAGATGGAAGAAATCCGCGAAACTGCAGTGCGCGCCATTTCCCCGTTCGCCCCGGCCGAGCGACTCAACGGCGTGCCGGCCGAACCCGACCGCCCGGTCAGCTACGGTGCGGACGTCGACGAGGTCTTCGTGCAGATCATCGGCAACTCCTACTACCCGAAGGTCATCGAGATCGAACCGGGTACCCGGGTAACCTGGGTCAACGAGGACGTATTCACCTACATGGCCGGCGAGTTCTCCGGAATTCACAATGCCGTGGCTGTCGATGGTCCGGAACTGTTCGCCACCCGAATGCTCGGCCATGCCGAGGCCGATGGTTTCACCTTCACCGAGCCGGGCGAGTACACCTATATCTGCACGCCCCACCCGTACATGAAGGGCAAGGTCATCGTTCGCGATCACGACGATTGATCCGAGGGTTATCAAACACTGCCGAAGGGCCGGGATCATCCCGGCCCTTCTTTTTTGGGCGGTTAACGCAGGGACCAAACGTGCGAGAATCAGGGCCGCCATGAACCACTCAGCCCATCAATTGCCCGAGGAGCAGGCCGGCCTGCCCGGTTTGCTGACCGGCTTCGTGATCGACTATTTTCGCTGGCTGGCCCTCGTGCCCATGGTGTTTTCCTGGGCCTTCCTGGTCCTTGTCGTCGTCTTGATGCTGGCGATCAACTTCCAGGGCGATATCGACCGCATGCTCGAGCGCGCCGAACCCTGGGTGGAGCACTGGCTGGGGCCTGCCGAACCAACCGGCGAGGAGAACGGGAACAAGGCCGAGACGATTATCCTGACCGAGCAGGACTTCAAACCCTGGGTTTACCGGATCTGGATGTTCGCCGCGCTGGCCGGTTACCTGATGGGGCTGCTCAGGAGTTGGCTGTTCGGCCCGTGGCGTCCGCCACCCCTCAAACGCAAATTTACGCGCGTGGCGATTGCCGCCGCCATCTCCTCGGCGCTGCTGTTCTTTGCCTGGTTGTTCGGCAGCGAAACCTATTCCGGCCCGGCAGGCGGCTGGGTGGCCATGTTCATTTTCTTTCCGTTACTGGTCTGGGCAGTCAGTGCCGGCAGCCTGGGTGTCAGTCATCTTCTGGACCAGATTCGCCCGAGCGTCATGCGGCTGGCCGATCGAGCCGCGGGGGGCGCCATGCAACAGGCGAGCAGGACGTGACGCCGCCAGGCTTTGTCGATATCGAACGGGCCGCTGAACGAATCGCCGGCCACGCCCATCACACGCCGGTGCTGACTTCCACCTGGTTCAATCGCCTCATTGGTGCGGAGTTGTTTTTCAAGTGCGAGAATTTTCAGAAGGTCGGTGCCTTCAAATTCCGCGGTGCCTGCAACGCCATTGCTGCGCTGCCCGAAGCGAAGGGGCGTAGCGGGATCATCACGCATTCGTCCGGCAACCATGGCCAGGCCGTGGCGCTGGCCGCCCGCCTCAACGGTTACCGGGCGGTTGTGGTGATGCCGGACAACTCCGCCCGGGTCAAGATCGAAGCGGTGCGTGAGTACGGTGGCGAAGTCGTGTTCTGTGCGCCGGGGAACCAGACCCGCCATGCCGCTGTGGAGGAATTGATCGAGAAACACGGCTACGAATTCATTCCGCCCTACAACCATCCCGACATCATCGCCGGACAGGGGACGGCGGCGGAGGAACTGCTCGAGGAAGTGCCCGATCTGGATGTGATCATGGCTCCGGTCGGCGGTGGTGGCCTGCTCAGCGGTACCGCGATTGCCGCCCGGCATCTTTCGCCGGGTATTCGCGTCATCGGCGCCGAGCCGCGCAATGCCGACGATGCCGCCCGGTCGTTCCGCTCCGGTCGGCTGGAGCCGGCCTCGCCGGAGTACACCGTGGCCGACGGACTGCGCGCCACGCTGGGTCCGCTCAATCTGGCCGTCATCCGTAAGGAGGTCGACGACATCGTCACCGCACCGGAAGAAGCCATCATCCGCGAGATGCGAGCGGTCTGGGAACGGATGAAGATCGTCATCGAGCCCTCCTCTGCCGTGCCACTGGCCGCACTCACCGAGCATGATCTTGAGATCAGTGGGCGACGGATCGGCATCATCCTCACTGGAGGCAACGTCGATCTCGATGCCTTGCCGTGGTAGCTTGCGCACGATAGCGTCGGTCACGCAAGGAGCAGGGGCATGGAAGTGGAACAACTCGAGATCCGCGATCACCTTGGCAGGCATCCGCCCTTCGACCAGCTGCCCGACG
>SKXY01000155.1 GCA_007128175.1 Wenzhouxiangella sp.
TGATCCGAGATCACGACGAGGTCGCGGTCGTTCTCTTGCAAACGATCCGTCGCGCCCTGTAACGCCGCTTGCCCCGACGCGGAACGGATCGCCATTTCGGTGTAAGACTGAAGATTCCAATGCCGCCCCGCGTTGTCGACGAACCCAGTCACGCCACGATTGGCAAAGCGGTTCAATGCCGCCTGCGCCGCCTCGCGCCGCGTTGCGACTCCGGTTGTCACGCCGTGCACTGTCTCCGCGATGATCGTTCGGTATTGATCCGTCACACTCCGCAGAATCTGGAAGTGCGCGCCGTCCAACTTCTCCAACGTCGATGCCGCAAGCGCGTTGACCGCGCGACGATTCGCGCGTGTGAATCCCTGCGTCACCGCGATGCGATCGTCGTCGAGGACGCGCCGAAGATCGGCGACCGCCGACTCTTGCCCCCTACGGTATATGTCCGTGAGCCGTTCATCGACTTCAGGTGGCACGATCCGGTCGAGACGGCTAATGATCTTCGTGTCGACTTCTCGTTGCACGTCGCGCAGATCCCGCAACTTCCGCGCCGCCCACGCGTCGACGTCCGCCGCGCCCGGGACGTCACGTCGGAGACGATCCGCCAGCCGCCGCATGACATCGTTCTCGGCGTCCGCATAAATGCGCGCGATGTAAACGCCCACATTCTCGCCCATCACGGGAGAAACTGGCATCGTCGCGTCACCTACTCCCCGCCACGATCAGGCGGCAACTCCGGGGGCGCGATCATGATGCCCCGTTCTTCTTGAATCCGTCGGACTTCTTCGTCGACGCGATCTTCGTCCCAGTCCGGATGTAAGAGCCGCACACGAGTGTCGACCGACGCCGACTCCGCCATGAAAAGCGTCCGAACCGACTCCGCCGCTTCGTTCGGATCATCGGGGAGCGAATCCGCAAACTCGACCTCCGGTCGAAAGACTACGCCGCGATGCCCGAGTATTTCAACGTCAACGCGCAGAACGAGTTCGAGAATGTCCGCGAGCGCGCGCCCCATATAGACTTGTTTCTTCTGCCGCGTCTTCAGCGACTTGCGTTCGCGCGCTCGTAACGCTGTGCCGGACTCCGCGCGTCCCTCGATCTTCAGCCCAAACGACTGCGGCGAATACCCCGCCGACGATATGATCCGGTCGAGAAGTTCCAATGACGTTTCGCGGTGTTCTTTCGCACGAACATCGAATTGCGAGAGCGTGATCTTCTGCTCCTCGCCCGGGGGCCCCATGTTCAAGCCAGCGAAGACGCTCTTGTCGATGTCGAAGAAGTGTTGCCCTTCACCGGATTCCTTGTCGAACTCAAGATAAACTTCGGGCACGATGATCCGCGCGCGCGCAAGCCGAATGTCACGGAGCCATGACGTGTATGTCTCGTCCAGTGCATCCATGAGTCCTTCAACGCCGCCATAATCACCCTGCCCGAGTGGCGATCCGCGCCAGAGTCGATTCGGTCGTTTGTTCGGAACGTAGCGCACAAGCAGATCATCGATCCCCGTTGCAATGTCCGGTTCGAGCATCTCGGTGCGCGGGTCTTGTTCAAGCGCGATTTCACGACCGATCGTGTGTCGTGTGCCAACATATAGCCGGTTTTGGATCGATCCGGGTTCATGATGTTCAACGTGCCGAAAGATATACGTCTCACCATGACGCTGTTCTTCGCGTATGACCTGATAAAACGTCACCTCGCGAAGATGACCCCACTGGAAGACCGGGATCGCCGCATCTGCCTGGACGACCGAGAGAATGGGAAAGTCGTAAAGCGCACGATCCCAGTTCACTTTCACGAACGCGCCGGACATCGCCGCCGCCGTCTCGCCGAGTTCCAGAAGAACGGAGAACGTGTCGTTCTTGTTGACGATCTCATCGAGCCGTTCCTGCGCGTCGATCTCATCGCGTGATGCTTTCTCTGCCGTCGCGCCCGGTATCGTGAAGACCGGAGGCTCGGAGAACAACAAGTCAGCCGAAACCGACGCGATGTCGCCCGCTATCGGGACATGTAACATAGTTTCGCGCTCTTCTTTGAGTTCTTTCGCCCAGAACCGTCCGCGCGGCGTCGGCGTATAGACCATGCCCGAGTGTACGGTCGCAAGACGGTTCGGGTCGCCCGAATACCACGCAGCCCATTCCGCGTACTTCTGGAAGACTTCGCGCCATGTCCGGGGCGGCCATTCTTCGTTTTGTGCTGGTAGAGGCATATCGTCACCCACTCCCTAAGCCGTCCGCATCACTCGTTCATATACCGTGCCGATCGACGCGATCACGTACCGCAAAGCGTCACATGTGTGGTCGTTCTTCTGTAACGGCTTATCTTCGCCGCGCTCCTGCGCCTTCGGGTCCCACGAATAGACGCCGAGTTCACGCGAAAGATTCGCGCACCGCCGATGAATAAATAGTCTGCCGGCAGAAAGAACGTTCGAGACTTTCCGGATACCGTCGAGCACATCGTTGTTGCCCTTCGCCGTCTTTCCGAACACCGGAAACGTTCGCCGATCCCGGTGCAACTGCGTCCGAAACGACTTCGCGCTCGGATCGATGAACAACCATCGCGGGTGCCGCTCGCCCAACCATTCGCGGAGCGCGACCGAGTATTCCGCGTCCGTCTTCGAAGACGTCATGTCGTCGCCTTCGTGAAAGTATTCGTCGATCACATACAACCGACCGTCGTCACCCGAACCGACTAACAAGAACGCCGTCGGGTTACTCGTGCCGTAATCGACGCCAACCCACATCTGCCGCATCGGGGGTAACGTGTCGATGATGTGAATGTCCGGATCGAACATGTCATAAACGAGACCTTCCGCA
>SKXY01000259.1 GCA_007128175.1 Wenzhouxiangella sp.
CGACGCCGTGTGCCCGTCGGGGAGGCGCACTTCCCGGGCTTCCAGGTCGACCTCGACGTCTTCGCCGGGGTGTTCGACGAGCCGGCGGTGGGTGTCCGCGTCGACGACGACTGGCAGCAGTCCGTTCTTCAGTGCATTGCTGCGGAAAATGTCGGCGATGGAGGTGCTGATCACGACCCGGAAGCCGAAGTCGTGCAGGGCCCACGGTGCATGCTCGCGCGAGGAACCGCAGCCGAAGTTGCGGCCCGCGACGAGGATGCGACGTTCGGCCGCACCGGCCTGGTTGAGCTCGAAGTCCGGCCTGGGGTTGCCGTTGTCGTCGTAGCGCCAGTCGGCGAAGGCCGCGTCGCCAAGGCCCTCGCGGGTGGTCGTAGTCAGGTAGCGCGCCGGGATGATCTGGTCGGTGTCGATGTCGTCGTACGGCAGTACGAGGGTGCGTGAGCGCACGCGGGTGATCGCATCCATGCCTTTACTCCTGCAGGTAGGGGCGCGGGTCGGTGACGCGACCGGCAAGCGCCGTGGCGGCAGCGGTGGCGGGACTTGCAAGCATCGTGCGCGACCCTGGGCCCTGGCGGCCCTCGAAATTGCGGTTGCTGGTGCTTACGGCGAGCTGCCCGCGCGGCACGGTGTCGCCGTTCATGCCCAGGCACATCGAGCAGCCCGATTCGCGCCACTCGGCACCGGCCTCGGTGAACACGCGGTCCAGGCCCTCGGCCTCGGCCTCGCGCTTGACCTGCTGTGACCCGGGGACCACGAGTACGCGCACACCGGGTGCGATATGCCGCCCGCGCAGGATGTCGGCGACCTGGCGAAGATCCGACATGCGCGAGTTCGTGCAGCTGCCGATGAACACGATGTCGACCGGGTATTCCGACAGGGGCTTGCCCGGGGTGACGCCCATGTAGGCGAGCGCCTTGCGAAAGCTCGGGTCACTGCCCTCGGGTACCGGCTCGTCGACCGGGACGACCATGCCGGGGTTGGTCCCGAAGGTGACCATCGGGCGCAGTGAAGAAATGTCCAGCGTGACCTCGCGGTCGAACTGCGCGTCATCGTCGGAGGGCAGTGCACGCCAGCGCGTGAGCGCCGCGTCCCAGTCGGCGCCCTGCGGCGCGCGCGGGCGACCGTGCAGGTATTCGAAGGTGGTGTCGTCGGGTGCGATCATCCCGGCGCGCGCACCGGCCTCGATGGACATGTTGCAGATCGTCATGCGCTCTTCCATCGACAGCCCGCGGATGGCACTGCCGCGATACTCGAGGACGTGCCCGGTGCCGCCGGACACGCCGATCTGGCCGATCAGCGCGAGGATGATGTCCTTGGCGCTCACGCCCGGGCCCAGACGGCCCTCGATATTGACTGCAAAGGTTTTCGGGCGGCGTTGCAGCAGGCACTGGGTGGCCAGTACATGACCGACCTCGGTCGAACCGATGCCGAAGGCGAGTGCGCCGAAGGCGCCGTGCGTGGAGGTGTGGCTGTCGCCACAGACGATGGTCTTGCCGGGCTGCGTCGCACCCAGCTCAGGGCCGATCACGTGAACGATGCCGCGGTGGGCGCTGTCGAAGCCGTGCAGCTCTACGCCGAACTCCTCGCAGTTCTTCTCGAACTGCGTGATCTGGCGAGCGGCCTGGGGTTCAGCGACGACCTCGAGGTCGCGGAAGCTGGTGATCGGCACCGTCGGTGTCGAATGGTCCATCGTGGCCAGCGTGAGATCCGGTCGGCGGACCTTCAGGTTGCGCTCGCGAAGCATCGTGAACGCCTGCGGCGTGGTGACCTCGTGCGTCAGGTGCAGGTCGATGTACAGCACCGCCGGGTTGTCCTCGGTTTCGGGGACAACGACGTGCTGTTCCCAGACCTTGTCGAATAGCGACTTTCCGCTCATCTCTGCAGTCCTTTACATGGTGTCGCACCGGCACCCCGCCTGTGCACCGGGGCACCGGCGGGTGTGGGTCGACGGGCGGGCACCGCCGCTGCGCGCGGCCGTGCGTTCAGCGTGCGGCGCTCTGACGCGTCGCGTCCGGGGTGACCGGCTCGAGCCAACCCCAGCGGTCTTCGGTCTGACCCTTGAACAGGCCGAAGAAGCGCTCTTGCAGCATCTTCGTGATCGGGCCGCGAGTGCCATCGCCGACCTCGAGGCGATCGACCGAGCGCACCGGCGTGACCTCGGCGGCGGTGCCGGTGAAGAAGATCTCGTCGGCAAGGTAGAGCATCTCGCGCGGGAGTTCCTTTTCGATGACCTCCAGGCCCTCGGCGCGTGCCAGCGTGATCAGCGTGTCGCGCGTGATGCCGGTGAGGCTCGAGTCGGTGGCCGTGGGGGTGAAGAGCTGCCCGTTCTTGATGATGAACACGTTTTCGCCGGCGCCTTCGCTGATCGTGCCGCGCGTGGTCAGCGCGATCCCCTCGGCAAAGCCCAGGCGCTTGGCCTCGAGGCTGATGAGCTGGCTGGAGATGTAGTTGCCGCCGGCCTTCGACAGCGCCGGGATCGTGTTCGGCGCGACGCGCTGCCACGACGACACGCACACGTCCACGCCCTGTTCCATCGCGTCGGCGCCGAGGTACGCACCCCATTCCCACGCGGCAATCGCCGTGTCTATACGGTGGTCCGGCTTGGCCGCGAGGCCGATTTCACCATAGCCGCGGAAAGACACCGGCCGGATATAGGCGCCGTTGTCGAGCGCATTCTCGGTGACGACCTGGCAGCACGCGTCGATCAGATCATCGACCGTCCACGGAATCACGATGCGGTGGATGCGCGCGGAGTCGAACAGCCGGCGCACGTGATCGGTCAGCCGGAACGCGCGGCTGCCGTCC
>SKXY01000103.1 GCA_007128175.1 Wenzhouxiangella sp.
ATCAACGAGCAGTGTTACATGGCCGAAAACCTGAAGACCACGAAATACCGTGATGGAACCGACATCGCTTATCTCGGCGCCAGCAACACAAGCTGGGAGAACAACACCACCGGTGCTTATGCCTGGTACGATAACCAGATCTCAAACAAGAATCTGTATGGTGCATTGTATAACTGGTATGCCGTAAACAATGCCAAAGGTCTCTGCCCTGAAGGATGGAGAGTCCCTTCGAATGAGGACTGGGACGCATTGGAAAACTTCATTCCCGGGCTGGATCACCTGAAAGGAAACAAGCTGAAATCCTGTCGGCAGGTCAACTCGCCGATTGGAGGTGATTGCGATACCAGTTTACATCCCCGCTGGAACGCTCATGGCACCCACTACGGAACGGATGAATACGGTTTTTCAGGACTTCCAGGTGGCAGACGAGTTTCCAATGGTGCTTTTCAGCAGATCGGTGGCTACGGCTGGTGGCAAACTTCTACTGAAACATCCGGTAGCATTTACGGAAAATGGCTTTTCAATGGAGCAGGAGGCCTTGGCCAACAGCCCCAAGTTCCTAAAAACCTTGGCATGAGCGTGCGCTGCATTAAAGACTAAGCCCTCGCAAAACCATGAAACATTTTTTTTGGATTATGTGTTGATAATCTATTATTTAAGATCATAACAATCAGTCAAATAAGTGTACGATTAAACCCTAAAGCTATGAAAAAATTTACATTTACATTGATGGCAATGGTGCTGAGCCAAATGCTAATGGCCCAGCCGGTTCTGAACAACAACATGAATTTCACCCTGGGCGACAGTTTTCGGTCAAACATTTACAACTCAGTCTTTAACGTCGTTCCAGGCCCGCCAGGAGAAAATATGGTATGGGATTTTGAAGTAATTGACGGCGATTATTTAGGAGAAGGAAGTCCCAGCATTTGTGTTGACCCCTCCACAACGCATTTTGCAGATTCCGCCGCAGTAATGCAGTCGGATATTGCAATTATGACACCTCCAACCGACCCCGATGAGCCGTATATTTATCAATATGTGACCTCTTCAAACAGTTCACGTGAATATATTGCAATGGGCATGTACCTGGAAGGCTTTGGCACATACGCAACCTATAATGAAGAATGGATTGATCTCAAATTCCCTATGGAATACGGCGACAGTTTTGATTTTGATTTAGAAATATTGAGTTTTTCTCTTGAAGGCGGGTATTACTATTATCACGACTCTTTGCAGGTTACCCTGGAAGCAGATGCCTGGGGCTCATTAATAACACCCGCAGAGTCATTTCCCAGTGTTTTACGGTTGAAACAAACCGAAGTAAGCCGTTCATGGTATAAGTTTGAAATCGATGAACCCTGGATGTTTATGGGTGAGTTTACAATGGTTTCATACTTTTGGTTTGATCCAAACATCAAAGTACCCGTTATGGTGATGCATGAGTTTGATTGGAAAAAAGACCAGGCATTTGCCGATATCTATCCCAGCCCTGCTTCATTTCATAATTACAATGCGTTAAGGAAATACGGGACAAGATTAGCTGGCTCGAAAGAATTAGAGTATTCCTTGTTTTATCTTGCTGAATACAATGCTGAGACCAGCGTTAATAATCTGAATAAGACAGGTTTCAACATTTACCCGAACCCGGCACAGGATATAGTTAACATCGTATCAGACGAATTTGATATGGCTTATGAAGCTGTAGTTTACAAACAGTTGGGAAAGCAGCTTTCTAAAACAACCGTTACCAATAATGTACTGAATGTTTCTTCGCTTAAACCCGGTATCTACGTTCTTGAATTAAGGAAAGATACTGCCTTGATACGAGAAAAGTTGATCATACGATAAAAAACCACAACCACATGAAAAACAACCACACAAAAATGCTAAAAACCAAAGGATTAATATCTTATGTCAAGCTTTTGCTGGCATCCCTTTTACTGCTATTGTTGATATGGGGGTGTGAAAAGGAAACCTACGTGCTGACCCTCATGGTATATCCTGAAGCGGGAGGCATTGCCGAGGAGGGCGGAACATTCGAGGCAGGCGAATCAGTGAATCTTCTGGCTACGGCCCATGCAGGCTTTCAGTTTGCAGTATGGTCGGAAGGAACCGACATGCTTAGTCTTGAAAACGATTTTGCTTACAAAATGCCTGGCAGGGATGTGATTCTCACTGCTTATTTCTTCATTCCGGGTGACGGGGTCACCGATATAGACGGCAACAACTATCATACCGTTATCATCGGGCAACAGGAATGGATGGCCGCAAATCTGAGGGTGACCCGGTTTAACGATGGTACACCCATCCCTCACCTGACTGAAGGCAGTGACTGGGTGCAACTGACCACACCGGCTTATTGCTGGTATAATAATGACGAATCCAGTCACAAAATGACATACGGAGCCCTTTACAGTTGGTTTGTAACCGATGCACATAGCAATGGTGGAAAGAATGCTTGTCCCGAAGGCTGGCATGTGCCAAGCGATGCCGAATGGAGCCAAATGATTTTATATCTTGATCCCAATTCGGATCCAACAAATTTACAAGAGAGCCTGAATGCCGGAGGAAAACTGAAAGAGGCCGGGCTCCAGCATTGGGATAACCCAAATGCTGGTGCCACGAATGCGACCGGCTTTTTTGGTCGTCCGGGCGGCTACAGAGACCAGGGTGCAAATTTCGTCCAAATGGGTCAATTAGGCAGATGGTGGACTGCAGATGAGCACAAGGGTTTTCCATCGAGTGCCTGGTGGAGGAGCATCGAAAGTGGATCACCCAGGGTTGCCAGGCACTATCTGC
>SKXY01000175.1 GCA_007128175.1 Wenzhouxiangella sp.
CAGGCCGCCGCGCGGCACGTCGGCAACATTCTTTTCCTGCCGGAACGCCATCGAGTGTACTCGCTCCATCATTCATCGCCCGAACATCGAATCCAGGCACGTGAAAGTATACGGACTCTGAGCGCAGCATGCCGAGCATGGGAAATATAAGCGCCTCACTTTCCGATTTCCAGCAGTACCCGGAGCCATGCCCATTATGCCCTGTCATAGGCAATCGAATTGCGAAACCCGACTTTTCCCCGCATTGGCCTGTTGCAGCACGAGCAACGCTGGACTACGCCCGAGGAAAGCGCAGATTGAAGTCGGATCTCTGCGCTGCCAAGGAGGCCAATCGATTCCTTGGGGCGACATCCCGGCCCGTCCATTTCTTGGGATATCGGATTTCGAAGCAGAGCACATTCCAGAGCTGATCGCAGACCAGCTGCTCACCGAAAAGCAACCCCCACCTCCGCTTTTCTGGTTATCCGTCGGGGACATGGCTCCGACCTACGGCCCGACTAGATCCCAGTAATTCTTGCGGAGTTCCCGCCACTCCATCCGGAACCAGGGTGCAACCGGGGCGCTTTTGTCGGCAACCAGGTCGTCGACCGCCTCGGGGGCAAGAAACCTCCAGTCAGCGATTTCCGACGGGTTCACGCGCACGTCGCTTTCGGCGGTGCGGCCCACGTAGACCCAGCACAGCTCGTGTTCGGAACCCAGGTTCTCGTAGCGGGCGTGGTAACGGAACTTGTAGATGAACTCGAGTTCGGCGCTTGCGCCCAGCTCCTCGGCGATACGGCGCGCCGTGGCCTCCTCCATGTTCTCGCCGGCACGCGGATGCGAGCAGCAGCTGTTGGCCCAGTAGCCGGGCCAGAGGCGCTTGTCGGCGGCCCGTTGCTGTATCAACAATCGCCCCTGCGGATCGAACAGGAACACCGAAAAGGCCCGGTGCAGGGTACCCTCGCCGTCGTGACATTCGCCCTTCGACTTCGTGCCGAGTTCACGGTCGTGTTCGTCGACCAGAATCAATTCCTCACTGTCGGACGAGACCACGCGGGCCGGACCGACCTGGTCAGGTATTGCCAATTGAAACCTCCAAAGCATGGTAGCCGGCCTCACGGATTGCACGCGCCACCCGGGCACTGTCATCCGGACACAGGGCAATGATGGAACCGCCGCCACCGCCGCCGGTCAGCTTGGCGCCGACGGCACCGTGGTTACGGGCGACCTGGATCAACTCCTCGAGTTCCCAGCTCGACACCTGCATGGCATTGAGCAGGCCCTGGCAAACGTTCATCAACTCGCCCAGGGTGTCGTAATCGGCACTCTTGAGTGCGTCCAGGCCGTGACCGGCCAGGGTATCGATCTCGTCGAAGATGCGGTCGTAGAGTCGTGGGTTTTTCTGCCAGGCTTCACGCACCCGCGCGACCGTGCGTGCCGTCAGGCTTTCGGTGCCGCTCATCCCGATGACGATGGGCAGGGGCTGACTGACCTCGATGACTTCACGCCGGGGCTTGTCGCCATTGCGAAACAGCATGAACTCCCCCCATGTCGCCAGGGTGTTGTCCAGTCCCGATGGCGTACCGTGGGCGACCTTCTCGCATTCGAAGGCCAGTTCGTTGATGCGCTCGTCGTCCAGGCCGAGGCGGAAATGCAGGTCAATGGCACGAATGACGGCCACGGCCAGCGCCGCCGAACCACCCAGCCCCATCGCCCGCGGGACGTTGGGAAAGACCTCGATGCGCATGCCGCGATCCTCGAGTTCCAGCGCGGCCAGCACCCGTGACATGGACTTGGCGAACGACTGCGGTCGCTTGGCCTTGAAGTCCAGACGCTGCTCGATGCCCCAGCGCGGAATGATCAACTCAACACCCTCACGGGCATCTTCCACCCGCGCCTGGATGGCCAGAGGGATCGGAGCCGCAATCGCACGGCGGCCGTAGACAACCGCGTGCTCACCGAGCAGGATGATCTTGCCGTGACCGGCACCAAGCCGCTCACCTTCCAGCGTTTCTTCCTCGCCGGCACCGCGCTTTAGCGTCACTGATGGCCCGCTTTGGGCATTCACCTCACGCATGATCTCCTCGGCCTTCCAGATCTTGATCTCGCCGGAGGCGATCAGGCGCTCAACAACGGTATCGAACAACTCCGGCGGCACGCCGGCCGCCGTGGCGACGGACCGGGCGTGCAGGGTCATGTGACCCTGCTGAATGCCCTCGGTCACCAGTGCCCGAAGCGCCGAGAAGGTCTGGGCCAGGCCGACGGCACCCATCACTTCGGCCAGTTCGCGCGCGCTTTCGACGTTGAGCAGGCGCAGGTTCAGCGCCACTGTAGGATTGGTTTGCAGGGGCCCGCCCACGGTGCCGACCTTGATTGGAATCTCCAGCTCACCGAGCAGGTCGCCGTTGTCGGCCTTCTTCCATGTCGTCAGCGAGGTATAACGACCGCCGCGGGCGGCATAGGCATGGGCTCCGGCCTCGATGGCGCGCCAGTCGTTGCCCGTGGCCAGCGCCACGGCGTCGATGCCGTTCATGATGCCCTTGTTGTGGGTGGCGGCCCGGTAGGGATCGACGCGGGCGAAATCATTGGCGACGATAATGCCGTCGCGTACCTGTTCGCCGTCGAAGCCCTTGCCGGTCAGGAGCCGGGTCGGGATGCGCACCTTCGCCCGCACCAGCGCACGGTCGGCCAGGTTGGAGAGAATGCGCAGGAACACGCGGCCGTCGGCCATGTTCTCGACCAGCGACGCCACGCCCTCGCACATGGTATTGACGAGGTTGGCACCCATGGCATCGCAGG
>SKXY01000111.1 GCA_007128175.1 Wenzhouxiangella sp.
ACAGGATAACGATGGCTGACAAGACTTTTTCTGACCTGCGATCCATGCTGCGCAACGCGGTTGTCATTGTGGCGGCGCTACTGCTGCTGGGCGGTTGCGGCACCCTGTCCGAACGCGACGACGAGCGCAGCGTGGGTCCGTCGATACTGCAGGACGATGATCGTGCCGAGAACGGCGAGATCCAGCTGTACGATGAGGACGACGAGGAAGCGGACGATGATGCGTTTGATGAAACCGAGTACTTCATCGGTACGGGGGTTTTCATCGACGAAGGGGCCGCCCGTCCGCGTGCCGAGCCGCCCGGAGACGATGGCGAGATCACGCTGAACTTTGAAGGGCAGGGCATCCAGGAAGTGGTCCACGCCATCCTCGGTCACATGTTCCAGGAGAACTACGTGATCGCGCCCGGGGTCAGTGGTGAGGTCACATTCGCCACCGCGCGCCCGCTCAAACGCGACCAGGTCATGCCGGTGCTGGAAATGCTGCTGCGCTGGAACAACGCCACCCTGATCTGGCGCGAGGGCCGCTACCACGTGGTGCCGATTTCCGAGGCCGTACGCGGCAACCTGGTGCCGCGTTTCGATGCTTTGGATCAAGGGCGCGGCTACGAGGTCATGGCCGTTCCCCTGGAGTACATCGCACCGAGCAAGATGGCCGAGATTCTCGAGCCCTACGCACGTGAAGACGGTATTTTCAACGTCGACAATGCCCGCAGCCTGATGTTCCTGGCCGGCACCCGGCATGAGTTGCGCAACTACATGCAGATCGTCGAGACCTTCGATGTGGACTGGCTGGCCGGCATGTCGATCGGCATCTTCGACCTGCGACGCATCGAGGTCGACGAGCTGCTGCCGGAGCTGGAAGGAGTGTTCGGTGATGACGGCGAGACACCATTGTCGGGCATGTTCCGCTTCATGCCGCTCGAACGCCTCAACGCCGTCATGGTGATCACGCCCAACGAGCATTACCTGACAGAAGCCGAGAAATGGATTCGCCGGCTGGACCGCTCGGGTGCCGAGGCCGGCTCGCGGCTCTACGTCTACCGGGTCAAGAATCTCGAGGCCGATGTGCTGGCCGGTTATCTTGGTGACCTGTTCGGCACCACAGGCGGCGCGCGCCAGCCGCGCGATCGCGAGCGGCGCGGTGGACTGGCGCCTGGCCTCGAGCCGGCCCAGGCGTCGTCGGTCGGTGACTTCCAGCGTCAGCAGCAGCCAGACACCCGCCGGGACCAGCAATCGCGTGGTACCGAGGGCGGCATGGAGCTGGGTGATGATGGCGATGTTCGCATCACCGCCGTGCAGGAGACCAACTCGCTGCTGATCCAGGCTTCGCCCAGCCGCTATGACGCCATCCTCAACGCCATCGAGCGCCTCGACGAGGAGCCGCTGCAGGTGATGATCGAGGCGCAGATCATCGAGGTGACACTGACAGAAAGCCTGCGCTACGGTGTCAACTGGTTCATTTCCAACGCCCAGCCGGGATCAAGCGACTTCCCCGGGCTTCCCAGTGATTCCGGTTTCTCCGATTCGCGCGCCGGTGATCGTGCCCAGATGGGGAGTTCCGGCTTTTTCAGCTCGATGACCCGGCGCGGTATGGATCGTACCTTCGTCGCCTCCACGCTCGATATGCTTGAAAGCCTCTCGGATGTGCGCACTCTCTCCAGCCCGACCCTGCTGGTGCGCAACAACTCCGAGGCGAATATCAACGTCGGGCGGCAGGTGCCGGTGCAGTCGACCAGCTTCACCGGCACCACCGACCGGCTGATCGGCAGCTTCCAGTACATCAACACCGGTGTGATCCTGAGTGTCGTGCCGCGAGTCAACCCCGGTGGTCTGGTCTACCTCCAGGTGGACCAGGAGGTCTCCAGTCCAAGTGACGCGGGAGAAGGCAGCAACCCCACGGTCGACACCCGCCGTGTGTCCACCGACGTCGCTGTGCAGTCGGGCCAGACCGTCATGCTCGGCGGCCTGATCCGCGAGATCAATACTTCCGGCCGCGATGGTGTGCCCGGGCTGAGTCGCCTGCCGGTCGTCGGCGGTCTGTTCGGAACGCGGCGCGAGTCGATCGACCGTTCCGAAACCCTGGTGCTGATCACGCCCACGGTGCTGGAGTCGACCAATCGACTCGAAGAGGTATCGCGAGACATCCAACGCAATTTCCGGGGAATGGAGCCCTTGAGATCAAATGACTGAAACAAGAACGGACAGAAAAGAAAGGAAACCCGCGACAGCACGCCTGGCGTTGCCTCTGGCCTCTTCCCTGGCGGCCGTCTTCTTTCTCGCGGCGTGTGAGCCTCAACCCGAGCTGCCCGCCGAGGAGATCGTTCAGGAGCGCGCGCTGGCGCGTTGGGGGCATATGGTCGAGCGTGATTTCGAACACGCCTGGGATTACTACTCACCCGGCTTTCGTAACGGTACGCCAAGAGAGGACTTCGTCAAGGACATGAATCGACGTCCGATCCGCTGGAAGGATGCCGAGTTTCTCGATACAGAGTGTGATGGTGACCGATGCAAGGTTCGTGTTAATGTGACGTACCGCGCAATTGCTGCACCGCATGGCCAGAGCCGCATGGAAATGACTCGCCCGCTCGAGGAAAACTGGGTTCGCCTGCACGACGAGTGGTGGTATTCGGCGAACTGATTGCTTTACATTTCGGAATCGATTAGCATACAATTGCACATGCTGGGATGGGCTCGGGAGGAGCCGTGCTTGTCCTGCTGTGCTTACACAGAGCCCTGTGTCCAACAACTTTAGGAGTGTTGTAATGAAAAGAAATA
>SKXY01000018.1 GCA_007128175.1 Wenzhouxiangella sp.
CTGTCCACGCCGGCCTGGTTCAGGCCGGATGCCAGCGCATCGGCCAACGCCTTGCTCGATGGCCGCATGTCCCGCCCGATGGCCACCGGTCCAGCCGGCCGAACGACCCTGGCAAACGCCTGACCGATGCGGCGGGCGAGCACCTCGTCGAGCTGGTCGGGAACGCGTCCGCGAATGTCGTAGGCCTTGAATGGAGAATTCGGAAGTTTGTGCATGCTGCCGCCTGCCGTGGAAGATGGGAAAATCGTACACGAAATGGGTTGGTTCGTTTGTTCGTTAGCAGGTCAGCGCAGCGAAGGGAGCATAGGAAGGGCGGCTTTGCTCAGCAAAGAAGCCCTTCCGACACGACCGACCGCGCGTGTCTCCGACGGACGACATCTGCTGAACCATCTGCCGTGCAGATTTTCTCGCGTGCGAGGTCCCGGATATCGGCTAACGCCGATTCCGGGACGACTAAACCCAATCGCACCGTAACCCGTGACCCGTAACCCGTAAACCTGAACCCTGAAACCTTAATCCCCCTGTCATCATCTCACCATATCCCGGTCACCGCTTGAGGGCATGCTGTTGCTGTCTTTCAATCGGAGTGAGTGCTCATGCGGATAACGGTGATGGGGACCGGTTATGTCGGGCTGGTGACGGGGGCATGTCTGGCCGAGGTGGGTAACGATGTGGTCTGTCTGGATATCGATGCCGGTCGCATCGAACGGCTTCGAGGCGGAACGGTGCCGATTCACGAGCCCGGGCTTGATGCGCTGGTCCAGACCAATGTCCGCTCCGGCCGGTTGCGATTTACCACCGAAACCGGGCCCGCAGTGGTTCACGGCCAGGTGATCGTGATTGCGGTCGGTACACCCTCGGGTGAAGACGGGTCGGCCGATCTCGCTCACGCTCTGGATGCAGCGCGTTCGATCGGCCGGCTCCTGATCGAGGAGGCGGTGATCGTCAACAAGTCCACCGTGCCGGTGGGTACGGCCCAGCGCGTGCGCGCAGCGATCGCGATGGAGCTGGAACGACGCGACGCCCCCGTGAGCTTCGAGGTGGTATCCAACCCGGAGTTTCTCAAGGAGGGTGGTGCCATTGACGACTTCATGCGTCCGGATCGCATCATCGTCGGGACCGACAATGAGAAGGCACGCTCGGTCATGCGCCGACTGTATGAACCGTTCAGCCGGAATCACGATAAGTTGATGTTCATGGACGAACGTTCGGCCGAACTGACCAAGTATGCAGCCAATGCGATGCTGGCCACGCGCATCAGCTTCATGAACGAGCTGGCCAACCTGGCCGATCATCTCGGCGCCGATATCGAAAGAGTGCGTCACGGCATTGGCTCGGACCCGCGCATCGGTTACGACTTTCTATACGCCGGCTGCGGTTACGGCGGCTCGTGCCTTCCCAAGGACGTGCGCGCGCTGATGCATACCGCCGCTGAAAGCGGCGCGCCCCGGCTGGGGATCGTCGAGGCGGCCGACGGGGCCAACGAGATGCAGAAGCGGCAACTGGTCGCTCGAATCTGCAGGGTGTTCGGTGAGGACCTCTCTCGCCGTCGATTCGCGCTGTGGGGGCTGGCGTTCAAACCGGGCACGGATGACATACGTGAAGCGCCAAGCCTGGTGATCATTCGGGAACTGTTGCGGCGACGTGCCCGCATCATCGCCCACGATCCGGCCGCCATGGACAATGCGCGACGACTGCTGGCCGATCAGCCAGCCGTCGAGTTCGCAGACAGCGCCGCGGCCACGCTCAACGGCGCCGATGCGCTGATCATCGTGAACGAATGGCCGGAGTACAAGAGCCCGGATATGGACATGCTCAGAGACCGGCTGGCAAAACCGGTCGTCTTCGACGGGCGCAATCTCTTCAACCCGGCCGATATGGCGAGCATCGGCATCGTCTACCACGGGATCGGCCGTGGCACACATCGGCCCAACCCGGCATCGACGGGCCTGCCCCGGCAGGCGGCCTGAAGCCGGGTGGCTATTCGACTTCCCGGTCGCCCGGGAAGTCATCCATCCTCAGTCTTCGGTCATGAGTTCGGCGATGGTGCTGACCGGCGCCGAGCCGTAGCTCAGGAATTCGTTGTGAAAATCCTTGAGGTCGAAGTCTTCACCCAACTCGGCCTTGAGCCGCTCGCGCAGGTCGTAAATCTCGGCATAGCCGGCGAAATAAGAGGTCAGCTGCACCTGGCTCAAGGTGATGCGGCGCCACTTCTGCGTGGCTTCGGACTCTTCCTGGAAGGCTTCTTCGCGCATCAGGAGAATCGCCTCGTCGCGTTCCATGCCCTTCACGTGCACGGCGTAATCGAGGATGGTGTTGAAGACCACGCGCAGCAACCACTTGCCGTGCATCAGCCACAGTTCCGGTTCGTAGTCGCCCCAGCCTTCCTCGAGCATCATGCGCTCGGCATACACCGCCCAGCCTTCGATCATGGCGCCGTTGCCGAACAGGCTCTTGACCAGGCTGGGTGAACGATTGGCGCGCAGCAACTGGGTGTAATGGCCGGGGATCGCCTCGTGGATGTTAAGAATCTGCAGGATCCAGTGGTTGTATTCACGCAGGTAGCTGGCGGCCAGTTCCGGTCCGAAGTGGTCCAGCGGAGTGACGTTGTAGAAGGTCTCGGCACCGGGATTGAACGGGCCCGGGGCGCTGACCGAGGCGATGGCGCCGGTGCCGCGCATGTAGTCGGGGGTTTCGCGCACTACCAGTGGCTTGTCGGGGTCCTGGTCGAGCAGGTCGTGCTCTCGCACGAAGGCTTCCAGCTCAGGGATCTGACGACGAATCTCGTCGACGAAGTCCTCGAGCGCCACGTGACGATCCGACAGGTGGTCGATCAGGCGGGCGATGCGTTCCAGACCGTCTTCGGGCGCGGGCTCATCGGGAAAATAGTCAGGCCATAGTTCTGCGGCCATCTCGTCCATTTCCGCGTGCAGCCGATCCTTTTCGGCCAAGGCGCGCTCGTAGAGCTCGGCGGCGCTGAAGTCGGACTGGATGTCCAACTCGAACTTCCGATCATAAAGCGCTTCGCCGATGCGGAAGGGCCGCGCCCGACCCTCGTCGGCCAGCTCCGTCTGCAGCGCTTCGAGCCAGTCGATCCAGCCGGATACCGCATCACGGGCGGCGTCGAGGCTTTCGGTGAAACGTTCGTGGTCAAGTTCGTCATCGTCGATCGCGGTGAGTTCTTCGGCGATGTCGTCGAACACGCCCAAGGCACCCCGGTTCTGGGCGATGGCCAGCTCGGTGTGCTCCAGGGACGGCTGCTCGATATTGCCGCGTGCGGCCTGGTAATAGGCCGGCACGTCTTCCAGGCGCGAGTGAATCAGCTGCAGACGTTCTTCCAGGGGAGCGAATTCGGTATTGAGCAATACACTCAGGATGCCGGCCACGTTGTAGGTCGACGGCATCCACTGCCAGTTGCGAAATTCTTCCTGGTACCAGCGCATGGACTCGAGGCGGTTGTGCAGCAAGGCGTGATCGGTGCGCTGGGCCGAGGGCAATGTGTCCGGAACGAATTGATCAAGACGCGCCAGCGCCGAATCCACGAATTCGAGCATGCGCTCGCGATGAGCCGCATCCGGGACGGTCATGACGCCGGCATTCTCGTAGCGTCCCTGGCGGATGGCCCACTCAGGACTGAGTTCGAGCATTTCCTCGATCAGCGTCTCTGCCAGCGCGTCGAATTCGGCTGCAGTGTCGGCGGGCATCGCTGCAGATTCTTCCTCGGCCTCACCGTTGACCTCGGACTGATCCGGCACCGGGGCTGCAGGTTCATCTGCCGGCTGACAGGCTGCCAGCATTATCGTGAGGAGGCCCGCAAGGGCAAGGTGAATCCAGGTTTTCATGGACTGTTCTCGAAACTGGGTAAGGATCGTCATCGTACCGGAATCGCGGGTGGGCGTCATGCGCCGCGGGCCTTACCGGCTTTCCGCACTCGACTGTGATGGCACCGCGTGCCGGCGCATGTCGTCGCCAAGCCACGCCACCAGTTCTTCCTGCGGCAGCGGCGGGCTGAAGTAGAAGCCCTGGAAGCAATCGCAGCCCAGCGATCTGAGGGCTTCAAGCTGGCCGGTATCTTCCACGCCCTCGGCAACGACCTTCAGGCGCAGGCAGTGCGCCATGCTGATGATGGCCGAAACCAGGTCGCGGTCGGCCGCGTTGGCGACCAGGTCACTGATGAAGGACTGGTCGATCTTGAGGGTATCAACGTCGAACCGCCTGAGATAGGAAAGCGAAGAGTATCCGGTGCCGAAATCATCCAGAGACACGTGAACGCCCAGCTGCCGCAGCCGACCCAGCACGTTCTGGCCGGTCTGAATCTGCTCCATGAGCATGCTCTCGGTGATCTCGAGATTCAGCAGATGCGGCGCCAGGTTCGACTCTTGCAGGGCTCGCTCGACGTGATCGTATAGGCGCCCGGTTCTGAACTGTTGCGCGGACAGGTTGACCGCCACGGGTATGTCCTTGCCGAGCATCCGCTGCCAATGCGCAGCCTGGGAACAGGCCTCCTGCAGCACCCATCGCCCGAGCGGAACGATCAACCCGGTTTCCTCGGCAGCCGATATGAACTCCTCGGGAGCCATCAGCGTCCCGTCGGGCTGGAGCCAACGCAGCAGGGCTTCTGCACCGCACACCTCATCGGCATCTTTCCCGCCCATGATCGGCATGTAATGGATGGTGAACTCTTCGCGCTCCAGGGCCCGGCGCAGGCGGGTATCCAGCTGCAAACGCTTGCTGGCACGCCGGACCAGCTGCTCGGAGAAATACTGCCAGTTGTTGCGACCGATTCTCTTGGCCTCGAACATGGCGGCATTCGAGTACTGAAGCAGTTCGATTGCGGTGCCGGCATCGTCGGGATAGAAGGCGATGCCGATACTGGCGCGCACGAAGACCTCGCGACGGTTGGGCAACACGAACGGTTCGGCGATGGCCTTGAGCATGTTGACCGCACATTCGCCGGCCTGGCCGCTGTCGGTCACATCCTCTAGATAGATCAGGAATTCGTCACCACCGAGGTGCCCCAGCCCGGCGCCCTCGGGCAGGCGCCCCTGCAGACGGCGCGCCACCAGTACCAGCAGGTCATCGCCGACCGGATGGCCGAAACTGTCGTTGACGTTGCGAAAGTGGTCGAGATCGATGTAGAGCACGGCGATGCGTCGATTGTCGCCGACCTCGGCCAACAGCTGACGCAATCGGTCGCCGACCTGCAGGCGTGACGGCAGACCGGTGAGCGCGTCATGGTAGGCGAGATCCTCGAGTCGCTTCTGGGCATCCTTGAGGCCGGTGATGTCGGTAAAGATCCAGGCGTAGCGATCCTGGCCGTCACGCCCGCTGCCGACGTAGGTCACCGTGGCCTGGTAGGGCCGTTCACTGCCGTCCGGGCCGACGTTCCAGATTTCCCCGGTCCAGAAGCCCTGCTCGCCGATATGATTGCGGATGTCATCGAAAAACCCGCCGTCGTGCCGAGAGGAATGCAGGGTGACGAGATCAACGCCCCTCAGGAACGCTTCAGATCGACCGACCATGCGGGAAAAGGCCGGGTTGGCGTCGAGGATGCGGTTGCGATGATCGGTGATGACCACGCCTTCGTGGGTGCGTTCGAAAACGATGGCGGACTGGCGCAGGCGCCGGATCAGCCCTCCCTGCTCTGCCAAGGCACGCCAGCTCAACCAGAACACCAGCAATGAACTGGCCAGAACGAAGAGCCACCACTTGTGTTCCTGGAACGCATTGCGGGCGGTGGCGTTTCCGGTCAACCATTCCACCGTGGCATCGCTGAACAGTATCCACAAGGCACCCACGGCCGCATAGGTCAGGGCCACCTTGAGCGCATAGCTTCCCGTCAGCTTCACGATACCCTCCGCTGGAGAGCCGACGGACGGGCATCCCCGTCAGCCCTAGCTGGTGTAATTCAATATACTACGCTTACACCATTCAATTCGCCACTTGCGCGTTCCCGCTCAGACCGGAGGTCCAGATCATGCACAAGGCCGCTTTTCATCTGTTGATCATTTCGACGGCAACCATCGTGATGCTGGCCGGCTGCGCCACCACGCCTTCTGACGAAACCCTGATCCGGGAATCGGAATCGACCGTCGCCCGATTCGTGGAGCGCGATGCCGGCATCCAGCGCTGGATCGACCAGGCCCACGGCTACGCGGTGTTTCCGGATATCGGCAAGGGAGGACTGTGGATTGGCGGCGCCTACGGCCGCGGCATCGTTTTCGAGCAGGGGCGTCCGGTCGGCCGCACGACACTGACCCAGGGTACGGTAGGGGCACAGATCGGTGCCCAGTCCTACAGCCAGATCATTTTCTTCCGCGACGAGCGGGCACTGCAAACCTTCCAGCGCGAGAATTTCGAGTTTTCCGCCCAGGCCACCGCCGTGGCCGCCACGAGCGGAGCGGCGGCGACGACCAGCTATGAACGCGGCGTGGCGGTATTCATCATGTCACGCGGTGGCCTGATGGCCGAGGCGACGGTGGGCGGGCAGAAGTTTCGCTACCAGCCGCTGTAGCGACTGGCGGGTTCAGCCGTCGGGTGTTCCTGCCTGCGCTTGCAGGAGCTCGATCAATTGCCAGGCCGCAACGGGCTTGCTGAACAGGTACCCCTGGAAACAGTGGCAACCCAGCTTTTCCAGCATCTCTTGCTGCACCGTCGTTTCCACGCCTTCGGCAATGACCCTGAGACCGAAAATATCAGCCAGGCTGATCATGGCCGCGACCAGATCGCGGTCGGACCTGGCGCGCTGGAGATTGCCGATGAAGGAGCGATCGATCTTGAGCTCATCGATCGGCAGTTCACTGAGATAGGACAGTGACGAATAGCCGGTCCCGAAGTCGTCCAGTGCAATCCGGAAACCCTCGGCCCTGAGCGAATCGAGAATATCGCGGCCGGCATCGCCCTGTTCCATCAGCAACGATTCGGTCAATTCGAGCACCAGGGCCGAGCGCGGCAGATCGTGACGATCCAGGGCAACGCGAATCTGCTCGATCAGGCCGGGTGTACGAAACTGACGCACCGACAGGTTGATGGACACCGGGGGCAAGGACAACCCTGCATTCTGCCATTGGGCAATCTGCGCACAGACCCGATCGATCACCCATTCGCCCAGTTCCAGGATCAGGCCGGATTGCTCGGCAATCGGAATGAATTCCACCGGCGAGATCGGATCTTCGCCGGGCGGGTGCCAGCGCAGAAGGGCTTCCATGCCGATCATTTCCAGCCGCCCCCGGGACTGGTAGATGGGCTGATAGTGCAGCTCGAGCTCATCCTTGTCGAGTGCGGCCCGCAATCTTGCATCGATATCCAGGCGCCGATAGGCAAGCTCCAGCAAACCGACATTGAACATCTCGGTGGTTCCCGGGCTGGAGCGCTTGGCCCGAGCCAGTGCGGCATCGGAAAAACGCAGCAATTCGGTCGGCGAGCTGGAATCGTCGGGATACAGACTCACGCCCATTGATGCGCTGACATAGATCTCGCTGGTATCCCCCAGCGAAATCGGTCGGGACAATTCTTGCCGGATGACATCGAGCCGCTCGACGAGGTCGCTACTGTCCTTGAGATTCTCGAATACGATGAGGAATTCGTCAGCCCCCAGGTGGGCCAAAAGGCCATTCTCGCCCGCACAGCGCTGAAGGGTAGCGCCCATGGTGTGCAACAACTCGTCGCCGACGTCATGGCCGAAGCTGTCGTTGATGCTGCTGAAGTGGTCGATGTCGAACTGCACGACCGCGATCCCCGATTCGTGCTTCCCGGCACGGGCGACGCTTTTTTCCACCAGGGATTCGGCGGCCGAGCGGCTGGGCAGGCCGGTCAGTGGATGACGGTAGGCCAGTTCCTTGAGGTGATCGATCAACTCGCTCTGGCGCGACAGCGCCCAAAAGCTCGTCCAGAAAACGATCATGCCTGTCACGAACACGTAGGCCCAGCCCTTCCAGGTCTGCATCCTGCGCATGGTGTCCAGATCGTCGACCATGGACTCCAGGGCCGTGTCGCTGAAATAGATCCACAGCCCACCGAGCGCCAGGTAGACCGCGGTAATCGTCAGAGCAGTACCCAGTACTCTGTTCATCTCCTGCCCTCCATCCCCCAGCGCCTGGACCAAAACGGCCCGGTACCCCGCGCCGGGGCGTGGATCCAAGACTACTTGTCACAACGCGTCAGTGCAAACACCGCGCAAGTCGCTGCCCGGCGGCAGTGTTCGATCCCTTAGTCGACCGCGCTCTGTTCGTCGACGAACTGCAAGCGGGCCAGGCGGGCATAGAGCTCATTGTCGCGCACCAGTTCGTCATGCGTGCCGTCGGCCACCAGCTGTCCGCGATCCAGTACCAGGATGCGGTCGGCGCGCCGCACGGTGGCCAGCCGATGGGCGATGACCACCACCGTCCGGTCGCGGCTGACTTCGTTGAGCGCTTCCTGGACTAGTCGTTCACTCTCGGCATCGAGGCTGGCGGTAGCCTCGTCGAGCAACAGCAGCGGTGGTTGCTTGATCAGGGCACGGGCGATGGCGATACGCTGGCGCTGGCCACCGGACAGCCGCATGCCCTTCTCGCCGAGGAAGGTGTCGTAGTCTTCCGGCCAGCGCACGATGAACTCCTCGGCATGTGCGGCACACGCCGCGCGATGGACCTCATCCTCACTCGAGACCTCGACTCCGTAGGCGATGTTGTCGGCGGCCGAGCCGGAAAACACCACCACATCCTGCGGCACCAGACCCAGCCGGCGACGCAGGGCAATCAGATCGAGTTCGCGCACGTCGATGCCGCCAATTTCCACGCGCCCCTGATCGGGGTCGTAGAAGCGCAGCAACAGCTGAAACAGCGTGGACTTGCCGGCACCCGAAGGACCGACGATGGCCACGGTCTCTCCCGCGTTGATCGACAACGAGAGATCGCGCAGCACCGTTTCGTCCGGTCGCACGGGGTAGGCAAAGCGGACACTGTCGAATCGCACCGACAGCGGCTGCTCGGGCAAGCTGCGCGGATGTTCCGGCCCCTGGATGGCCGGCTGAGCCTCCAGCAGTTCGGCGATACGCTCCATGGCCCCGGCGGCACGCTGCAACTGGCTCCAGATTTCGCTCAGGCTGGCGGTTGATCCCGCGGCGATGGCGGCATACATCACGAACTGACCAAGCTGGCCCGGAGTCATGTCGCCGGTCAGTACCAGGCGCGCACCCAGCCACAGGACGAAGGTGACGGCGCCGAAGGTCATCAGGATGATGAGCACGATCAACAGGGTACTGGCGCGGATACGATTGCGAGCGGCCACGAAGGCTTCTTCCACGGCGTGGCCGAATCGTGCCGTCTCGCGTGCTTCCTGGGCAAAGGCCTGCACCGTCTGGACCGCGTTGATGGACTCGTCACCCAGGGCACTGAAATCGGCCACGCGATCCTGCGCACTGCGGGACAGTTTTCTGACCCAGCGGCCAATCAACACCACCGGCACGACGATGACGGCGATCAGACCGCCGATGACCCCGGCCAGGTTCGGGGCGGTGAGCGTCAGCGCAATGGCGCTGGCGATGAGCATGAGCAGGTTGCGGATACCGAAGGAGACGGTCGAGCCAACCAGGGTCTCGACCAGCGTGGTGTCGGTATTCAGGCGCGACAACACCTCGCCGGTACGCGTGGTGGCGAAGAACTCCGGACTCATCGCAAGCACGCGTTCATAGACACGTTTCCGAATGTCGGCGACAACGCGCTGGCCCAGCCAGCTGACCCAGTAGAAGCGCAGACCACCGCCGATCGCCATCATGGCCGCGGCGGCAAACAACAGCCAGAACCAGCGGTTGATGTGGGCAAGATCATCGGCCATGAAGCCGCGATCAATAACCTGACCGACCGCCACCGGGATGGCCAGGGCGCCGGCTGCCGACAGGAGCAGGAAGACGGCAGCCAGCAGGATCTGCAGTCGATAGCGGGCAACGAACGGCCTGAGCGCACGCAGTGATCCGAACTGGCGGCTCGCCGGCCGGGTGTTGCCTTGGGGGGAATTCATGTGGTTACTATACGGGAATGAGGGTTTGGCAGTGACGTATCCAGCCACCCCGGGTGAATGGTGCGAACGCCACCCTGATACTGGCTGATACTGCGGAGTGATCGCGGGTAAAGGGCTCGCCGGACGAGCCGCATATCTTGTTCGCCGCTCACTGCATCCTGTCTGAAGATCCGCCTGGTTCGGACTCGCTCTCGCCGGCGGGCAGGCTGTCCGGACCAAGTCGCTCCGACAACTCGGGCTGACCGATCAGTCCGGCCAAACCGATCTCGCTGCCGTCATCGACCCGCACCAGGCGACCGCCGATACTGCCACTTTCCAGCGCCACCGACAGCCACCCCAGCAGTTCGCCATCGGGCAGGGTCAGACCCAGTTCGGGGACATCGAACACACCGGGTGAATGCATGAAGTTGCCGGCCAGCCGGTCGAACTCGACCCAGTCATCATCGGACATTCGCAAGCGCCCGCCCCACAACTCGAATCGGCCTTCGGCCAGACGTCCGGCGCCCGTGGGCTGCGGGCTGCGCAGCCAGCTCCAGTGCACCTGGCCGATTCCCTCCAGTGCAGGGGGCAAATCGAGAGCCACGAGTACCTGGCCGGCATCATCAACCGACAACTCCATGTCGATACCACCTTCTGCCGGCTCC
>SKXY01000243.1 GCA_007128175.1 Wenzhouxiangella sp.
GCTCGTCGGTGTGGCCCTCGAGAATCACGCGAGCACTCGGGTTGGCACGCAGGTACTCCGCATGCGCTTCGACGATCGGGCGAAACTCACTGCGCACGTTGGAGCGATCGAACTCGAAGTAAATCACGCGCTCGCTGAGCAGGCTGTCGGGGTTGTCCAGGTTACGGGCATCGGTGTAGTCGCGCGGGTCGACCCGGTCTGTTTCAACCGGTGCTCGCTCGGTCGGCTCGGGGGCTTCCGGCGGGGCCGGCTCTTCCACGACTTCACGCGCGCAAGCGGCCAGGATGGCGGCCAGCATCACGAGGGCCGTAAAACGAAGTGCAGTCTTCATGCTACCTCCTGAATTGCAGGTACTATGCTTTAGGGGCAAGTTGGGTTGTTATCGAATAATGTCTTATCGAATGATTGGCGACCAGGCCGGCTCTCTGACATCGCCCTCGCTCAGAACGAGTCGTTGTCGAACTCGCCCGTCGGCAGACACGGCCGCAAGCACACCCCGCCCGTTTTCCCGGGTGGCGTACAGCACCATGCTGCCATTCGGCGCGAAGCTCGGCGACTCGTCAAGCCGGCCATCAGATAATACACGCAAACGCTCGTTTTCGCGATCATGGATTGCAATGCGGTAATCGTTGTTGCCGTCACTCCAGACCACGGCCAGGTGGCGATCATCCAGACCGAAGGAAGGACGCGCGTTGTAGCGCCCCTCGTGGGTCTCGCGCCGCACGTCGCTGCCGTCGGATCGCATCGAGTAGATCTGCGGACGACCTGCCCGATCCGAGGTGAAAAAGATGCGCCCGCTTTCCGGCGCCCAGGCCGGTTCGGTGTTGATCGTCCAGTGCTGGGTCAACTGCTCGCGACGGTCGTTTTCCAGGTCGATCACCCAGATATCCGGGCTGCCCCCACGCGACAGGCTGACAGCCAGCTTGCGGCCATCCGGAGAAAACGCCGGCGCACCGTTGATGCCGCGGTCGGAGCTGACCGTCGTATTCTGACCGGTGTAGAGATCCTGCACGATGACGTGCGACCGCCCGGTGGCAAATGAGACGTAAGCCAGCCTGCGACCATCCGGTGACCAGGACGGCGACAGGATGGGCTGGGTATTGCGCACGACAGTTTGCGGGTTGTGGCCGTCGGCATCGGCGATCACGAGCTCGAACAATTCGTCGTCACCGTCCTGGTCGGTGACCACCACGTAGGCAATGCGCGTGGCGAAGGCGCCGGGCGTGCCGATCAGACGCTCATATACCGCGTCGGTAACACGGTGCGCACCGAAGCGCAGGTCGCCGGGCCCAACCGGCAGTGCCTGCGACAGCATGATGCGACCGGTATGCACGTCGAGCAGGTGGTACTCGATCTCGTAACCGACACCATCGGGTGCATCCGTGACACGGCCGATGACCAGGTGATCGACCTTGAGCAACCGCCAGGTACCGAAACCGACTTCCGGCGGCCGGGTCGGTCGCTCGATCATCTGTGCCTCGTCCATGGGTTCGAACAGGCCGGAACGATGCAGGTTGGCGCTGATGATCTCCGAGACACTGGTCGCCGGCTCGGGCATGTCCGAATCCCAGGCGAAGGGTGCAACCGCGATCGGCATCGCCCCTTCGACCCCATCGACGATCTCGATGCGCAACTGTGCACTGGCCAGCGCCGGCAGCAACAGCACTGCCAGCAGGACCGCCGTCAGACGCACGCGCAGTAGTTTTTCAGCGGTTCCTCTACCCGTCATAGCGGAAGGTGAACACAATTTCTCTGGCAAAGACATTCTCGTAACCTCGATAAGGGAATTCACCGACGCGCATCACCGCGGCGGTGATGGAACGCCGGGTGGCGTCGTCGGCATTACACGGTGAGACAATGGTGGCGTCAATAATCTCCCCGCCCGGAATCTGCACCACCTTGACGTCGCAACTCACGCCCGGACGCGTGGTGGGCGGACGATTCCAGTTACGTCGCACCAGCTCGCGAATGGTGGATTCGTACTCCTCGCGCAGGGTCGCCCGGCGGGCATCTTCCGCTGCCTGCTCCTCGGCCAGGCGCAAACGCTCGGCCTCTTCCTGCGCCTGCCGTTCCGCTTCTTCGGCCGCTCGACGTTCGGCAATCTCGGCCATGCGCCGCTCTTCTTCCTCGCGCCGTCGCTGCGCCTCCTCACGCTGGCGCCGCAGCTCTTCGAGTTCGCGCTCGCGCTCCTCTTCAGCGCGGCGACGCTCTTCCTCGACGCGGCGCCGGTCCTCCTCCTGGCGGCGACGCTCTTCTTCGGCACGCTGCTGTTCTTCCTCACGGCGCTGACGCTCGGCCTCCTCCTGGCGCTGGCGCTCAGCCTCTTCCTGGCGGCGTTGTTCCTCTTCGCGCCGCTGCTCTTCCAGTTCCTGCTGGCGGCGCTGTTCTTCCTCCCGGCGCTGCTCCTCCAGTTGCTGCTGACGGCGTTGCTCTTCCTCGCGTTGTTGTTCGAGTTCGGCCTGGCGTTCCTGCTCGGCTTCCTGCTCGCGGCGACGCTCGGCCTCTTCATCCTGACGACGCTGCTCGGTCACCGGCCCCATGTCGACCAGGGTCACGCGCACCGGCGGCGTCTCGCGCTCGAACGGCTCCCAGCTCCAGGTCCCGGCCAGGAACAACAGCGCAAAACCGGCATGCACGGCCAAAGCCAGGCCCAACGCCTTGAGCTGGTCGGCGATCGCCTGTTTGCGCTGCGGTGAGAGTCCGGGAATCATTGCGTTGTCGGGCTAGACTGAATAAGTATTTTCACCACGAAGGGCACGAAAAA
>SKXY01000014.1 GCA_007128175.1 Wenzhouxiangella sp.
AGCTGCTCGATCACGATTTTCTTGACTCGTTCTTCAATGCTGCTCATTGGTGGTTTCCTCAGTTGAACAAGGGTTGCCCGAAGCGGGCACATTGTAGTGAACAATTGCGTTCACTGCCAGTTGAGTTGACCACCGAAACATGCGTCTACCCCGGTGGCCCCAAATCAATTATCTCTTATATATCAACAGCTAATTCTAATTACTTGATAAATCAGGTCATATACATGCCGCCATTGACGTGCAACGTCTGACCGGTCACGTAGGCGCTGGCCTCGCTGGCCAGGAAGCCGACTGCCGCGGCGATGTCATCAACAGCTCCCAGCCGGCCCAGCGGTATGCCCGACTGCAGGCGCTCACGCTGTGCTTCGTCGAGATCGCGGGTCATGTCCGTATCAATGAACCCGGGCGCGACGACGTTGGCTGTGATACCTCGACTGCCCACTTCGTGGGCAACGGAACGGGTAAATCCGGCAACACCAGCCTTGGCAGCGGCATAATTGGCCTGCCCCGGGTTGCCGCTGTAACCAACCACCGAGGAAATATTGATGATGCGCCCGAAGCGCGCTTTCAGCATGCCGCGCAGGCAGGCACGGGTAGTCCGCATCACGCCGCGCAGGTTGGTGTCGATAACCGCATCCCACTCTTCGTCCTTCAGGCGCATCAGCAACTGGTCGCGGGTGATGGCGGCGTTGTTGACCAGGATGGTCACCGGATCTCCTTTCTTCGCGATTCCGCCGATCACATCGTTGATTGCCTCACCATCGGTCACGTTCAGGACCAGACCGCGTCCATCGCCCAGCCATTCACTGATGGCATTGGCTCCGGCCTCACTTGTCGCGGTGCCGAAGACATCCGCTCCCATGGATTTCAACCAGGCGGCCGTCGCCTGGCCAATACCGCGGCTGGCACCCGTGACCAGGGCCACGCGGCCGTCGATGCGGCTCATCGCCTCGGGGGTCATTTGTTGTTCTCCCTCCAGTCGTTGATTGTTTCTTCGATGGCGCCAGGCTGTTCAAGCGCGGTCCATTGCGCACCGCGCTCGATACGGCGCCCCAGTCCCGACAACACCTTGCCGGGCCCGCATTCTGCCAGCTTCATGATACCGCTGCCAGTGATCTCACGCACACTTTCGGTCCAGCGGACCGGACTGTGCAGTTGCGCAACCAGCGCCGAGCGGATGCCATCGGCATCGTCATGCTCGGCAACATCACAGTTGTGGATCACGGGAATGGCGGGTGAGCGAATTTCGACATCGGCCAGTACGTCCGACATGGCATCCGCCGCTGGCTGCATCAGCTCGCTGTGAGAAGGCACGCTGACCGGCAGGATCACCGCCCGCCGGGCTCCGGCCTCACTGCACTTGTGCATGGCACGCTCTACGGCAGCGGCGTCGCCCGCGATGACGATCTGACCCGGCGAGTTGTAGTTCGCCGGCGCGACCACCTGGTCTTCGGCGACTTCGCGGCAAATCGCTTCGACCACTTCATCGTCCAGCCCCAGGACTGCCGCCATGGCGCCCCGCCCGGCCGGCGCCGCGGCCTGCATCTGACGGCCACGCTCGGCAACGATCGCGACTGCCTTGTCGAAATCAATCGAGCCGGCAGCGACCAGGGCCGAGTACTCGCCGAGGCTGTGACCGGCAAGCTTCGCCGGCATTGGCCCGCCAAGATCGTTCCAGATGCGCCAGACGGCCACGGAGGCAGAAAGTATTGCCGGCTGGGTCAGTTCCGTACGATTGAGTTGTTCTTCCGGGCCCGTGCTGACCAGTTGCCACAGATCCATTCCCAGCACGTTGCCGGCCTCGTCAAAGGTGGCGCGTACCTGTTCATGTGCTTCGGCCAGCCCCGCCAGCATTCCGACCGACTGCGATCCCTGGCCGGGAAATAGAAACGCGAAATCCGACATGCATACTCCCCGTTGTGCTGTCTTTGCAATGAGTGAAGAAATCGATTGCTAGTAGGCAATCAGAGCCGCGCCCCAGGTGAAACCGCCGCCAAAGGCCTCGAGCAGCAGCTTGTCACCGCGCTGAATGCGCCCGCTACGTACGGCCACGTCCAGGGCCATGGGCACAGATGCCGCCGACGTATTGCCATGCTGGTCGACGGTGACCACAACCTGGTCCATGGACATTCGGAGCTTGCGTGCCGTTGCCTGGATGATGCGCAGGTTGGCCTGGTGAGGAATCAACCAGTCCAGGTCTTCCTTTTCCAGTTGATTCGCCGCCAGCGTTTCATCGACGATGCGGCCGAGCGTGTTCACTGCGACCTTGAAGACTTCGTTGCCGCGCATGGAAACGGCCAGCCCGCCGCGCTCCTCGGCACGAAAACCGCGCGATACACCCACATCGACCTTGAGCAGATCGCTGTAGCCTCCATTGGCGTGGATATGGGTCGACAGGATGCCCGGCTCTTCGTCGGCGGTCAGGACGGCCGCACCGGCTCCGTCGCCGAACAGCACGCAGGTGCCACGATCATTCCAGTCGATCATCCGGGTTAGGGTTTCGGCGCCGACGACCAGCACGTTGCGCGCCGTGCCGTTGCGAATGTACTGATCGGCCACCGACAGTGCATAGATGAATCCCGAACAGGCGGCGTTGATGTCGAATGCACCGCACTCGGCCATTCCGAGACGATGCTGCAACAGGCAGGCAGTGGAGGGAAAGACCAGGTCCGGGGTTGTCGTGCCGACCAGCAACAGATCGATGTCTCCCGGCTTCAGGCCGGCAGTTTCCATGGCTTGGCGAGCCGCTTGTTCGGCCAGGTCACAAGTGGTCTGGCCCTCGGCGGCGACATGCCGCTGCGCGATACCGGTACGTTCACGAATCCACTGGTCGCTGGTATCGACCATTTTCTCCAGATCCGCGTTGGTCAGGACCTTCTCGGGCAGGTACCTGCCGGTTCCGATGATGCGCGCATACATGCCGTGCACAACTCCCTAATCCGTGAATTTAATCAATCAGTAGCTTGCCCAGAGCCGACGCTCCAGCTCGGGGATCAGGTTGCGTCGCGCCTCTAGCGCTGCCAACCTGACAGCGGCAGCGAAGCCGCGAGCACAGGCAGAACCGTGGCTCTTGATCACCGTGCCGCGCACGCCCAGCAGCGGGGCACCATTATGCATGGCCGGGTCGAGCCTGTCATGCAGACACCGCAAGCGACGACGCGCCAGCCAGCCGGTCGGGCCATGTCCGAGCCCACGCTCGATTTCACCGAACACGAGCTTGACCATGCCTTCTGCACCCTTGAGGAGGATGTTGCCGGCAAATCCATCGCACACGACCAGATCAACCGCACCGGCAAACACGGCATCGGCCTCTACAAAGCCCGTGTATTCAAGCTCGCGTTCGGACTCGATCAAGCGGGCCGCCTCGCGCAGCACATCCGGGCCCTTGCTCGGTTCATGCCCGATATTCAGCAGGCCGGTTTTCGGGGCCCGACCGGTTAGCACCTCTACGGCGAAATGCCCCAGCCGGGCAAACTCCAGCAAACGGTGGGCATCAACGCCGACATTGGCACCAAGGTCGAGCACCCAGGTCGGTTCACCGGCTCCGGGAATCGAGGCCATCAGTGCCGGGCGTTCAATGCCCGGCAACATGCCCATGGTCTGCCTGGACAACGCCATCAGCGCCCCGGTATTGCCGGCGCTGACGACTGCCTGAACTTGCCCCTCGGCCAGCATTTCGAGGCACTGCTGCATGCTGGTCCCCCGCCCCTGCCGTATCGCCCAGGCGGCGCTGACATCCATGGGAAGCACGGACTCGGCCTCGTGCAGACGGATCCGATCGCGCAGACGGGTGTCGACAGGCGACAGCACCGACTCCAGTTCGGAACGATTACCGACCAGTTGCAATACCAGGTCATCGTCGTCAGACAGCGCCTGGACGGCACCGTCGACGACCACGCGACAACCGCCGTCGCCGCCCATGGCATCGACGGCGATATTCACGCTCTGGTTTTCAGGCATGCGGACGCGAATTCGCCGGGGGCATCAACCCTGGGTTTCTTCGAGTTCCTCTTCGTCGATCTCCGGGGCGATCTCGACGACCTGACGGCCACGATAGAAGCCTTCGGCGCTGACGTGATGGCGACGATGAATCTCGCCGGTGGTGGGATCTTCCGACAGCGTGGCCTTGCTCAGGCTGTCGTGCGAACGGCGCATGCCGCGCTTGGATGGGGTCTTGCGATTCTTCTGAACAGCCATGATTGATCTCCTTGCAAAAACTAGTCTTGGTCGCGTTCTTTCTTCATATCCGCCAGTTCGGCGAATGGTCGGTACGTATCGGCACCACTGTTGTCATCGTCGCCGAGGCGACTCGATTCAGGATCGACCGGCACCAACGGCAAACCGAGAAGCATTTCCTCCTCGATCAACGTAATCAGTTCGACCCGACCGTCGGTGACCATCATGGGCTCATAATCGTCAGGCAGCGCGGCAGCATCCTGCTCGTTGCCGACGATCCCCACCACCGACTGGCTATCCAGTTCGTGATGGAAGACCTTCAGGGACCGCTGGCAGGTCAGCGGCACTCGCCCCTTCACCCGTACGACCACGCGCACCTGGCGCTGATCGTCATGAGCGAAACTCAGCTCAAAGGCGATTTCCGCCTCGCCCGGATCGGCTATCATGCCGGCCAGGCGTTCGAGCCGCTTGAGGGGCACAGTGCCGGCGAACTCACGCCGCGCGGCCGCTGCTTTCTCCGGTTGAACCCAATCGGGAAAATCTCGCGACATAAGCCGAGCATTATACCATTGGAAATTGTTCTGCCACAATTGCTTGGATGCAGGAAAAACAGCGACACAATCTTGCGGAAAAAGGACCCAATGCCTGAACTGATTCTCGCCTCCGGCTCGCCCTACCGCCGGGAGCTCCTGGCCCGTCTTGGCCTGGACTTTACCGTCGTCTCGCCGGATGTCGACGAGCACCCCGAACCGGCCGAGGACGGCGCCGCACTATCCAGGCGCCTGGCCCTGCTGAAGGCAGGGACGGTTGCCGCCCGACAACCCGGGGCCATTGTCATCGGCTCCGACCAGGTCGCCGAATGTGCCGGCAGGCAGCTGGGAAAGCCCGGCACGGTCGAACGAGCCGTCGAGCAACTTGGATTCTGCAGTGGTCGCGAAGTGATCTTTCACACGGCAGTTGCGGTGATTGGAGGGCAGCGGGAACAAGTTCGTCTCGTGCCGACCCGCGTCCGCATGCGAAACCTCTCCCCGGAAACCATCGAGCGCTACATCCGCAAGGATCGGCCGCTGGACTGCGCCGGGGCAATGAAAAGCGAAGCGCTGGGCATCGCTCTGACCGAAGCCATAACTAGCGACGATCCCACAGCCCTCGTCGGGCTGCCGTTGATTGCTTTGGCAGAAATGCTCGAGACAGCCGGCCTGCCGATACTGGGCGGGTTGGCGCAAGTGCGCCCTTCACAGTGATAAGCTACCCCCATACGCACCGGAATGGAGTGAACCAAGGATGTCCGCCAAAGCCTCCAACGGCAACACCTACAAGCACTGGCGCCTGGAAACCGATATTGACGGCGTCGCCTGGCTCTACATAGACCGCGGCGACGAGAAGGTCAACAGCCTGGGCACCGAGGTACTGAACGAACTAGAGCAGATCGTCACCCGCGTGGAAGCCGACAGACCCGCCGGCTTGGTCCTGATGTCGGGCAAGCCGAAATCCTTCATCGTCGGCGCCGATGTGCGCGAATTCGATGCCACAGACAAGGTGTCGGAGCTCGAGGACAACGTCAAGAACGTACACGGCCTGTTCAAGCGCATCGAGGACCTGCCCTTCCCTACCGTGGTTGCGTTCGAAGGCTACTGTCTCGGTGGCGGACTGGAGTTGTCGCTGTGTTTCGACTGGCGCATCGCGCTCGATGCCGATCACACCCGCATCGGTTTTCCCGAGGTCAACCTCGGTATCTATCCCGGTTTCGGCGGCTCCGGTCGCAGCATCCGTTCGATGGGCGGGCTCAACGCAATGCAGATCATGCTGACCGGCCGCATGCTCAGAGCGCGCGCCGCCCGCGGCATGGGCCTGATCGACCAAACCGTGTCCCGGCACGGCTCACTGCGCTGGGCCGCCCGCCAGGCGGTGAGCAAGAAGAAGAAATCAAGAGGTCCCGGATTGACCGCGCGCGCAACCACCTGGACGCCGGTACGCAAGTTGCTGGCCGGCCAGATGCGCAAGCAGACCGCGGCCAAGGCACGCAAGGAACACTACCCGGCGCCCTACGAGTTGATCGACGCCTACGAGGCAGCTGGAAACTCGACCGCGGAAATGATCCGCATCGAAGCCGAAAAGATTCCGCGCCTGCTGGCCGGCGATACCTCGCGCAACCTCAGGCGCGTGTTTCGTCTGATGGAAGAACTCAAGGCCCAGGGCAAGCGTTCGGACTTCAAGGCCCGTCGGGTTCACGTCATCGGTGCCGGCGTCATGGGCGGCGATATCGCCGCATGGTGCGCCTCCCGTGGGCTGGAAGTCACCCTCCAAGACCGCGAGATGAAGTACATCCAGCCGGCACTCAAGCGGGCGAAATCACTGTTCCGGCGCAAGCTCAAGACCCCGCCGGCGGTGGCCGCGGCCCAGAGCCGGCTGATTGCCGATGTCGATGGCAAGGGACTGGCCCAGGCCGATGTCGTCATCGAGGCCATTTTCGAGGACCGCGACGCCAAACGCGAACTTTTTGCCGAGGTCGACAAGAAGGCGCCGAAGCATGCCCTGCTGGCGACCAACACCTCCGCCATCCCACTGGCCGGAATCGCCGATGTGCTCGATGATCCCTCGCGCCTGATCGGCCTGCATTTCTTCAATCCGGTCGCCAAGATGCCGCTGGTCGAAGTCGTCTACGACCAGAAATCCGATTCCGACCGGGTCAACGACGGCTCCAGTTTCGCCACCCAGATTGGCAAGTACGCGCTGCCGGTGACCTCCACCCCGGGCTTTCTCGTCAACCGGGTCCTCGCCCCTTACATGCGCAATGCCATGAAGATGCATCGCGAGGGGATTCCCAAGGAAGCGCTCGACAAGGCCGCCGAGAAATTCGGCATGCCCATGGGGCCCGTGGAACTGGCCGATACGGTCGGCCTGGATGTCGGCCTCGGCGTGATCAAGACCCTGATGGGCGACGAGGCCGGCGAGGACCGCAAGGTGCTCGAGGAAATGATCGAGGCCGGCAAGCTGGGCAAGAAGTCCGGCGAAGGGTTCTACAAGTGGAAAAAAGGCAAGCCTGAACGTGATTCCAGTGCGGCCGAGGGCCACGACCTCGACAAGCTCGCCGAGCAACTGATGCAGCCGTACTTTGACGAGTGTCGATCCTGCCTTCGAGACCGGGTTGTCAGGTCAACCGACCTGCTCGACGCCGGGATGATATTCGGCACCGGCTTCGCCCCCTTCCGCGGTGGGCCCATGCACTATCTTGAATCCAGCGCTGCCGAGAGCAGCGAACAAGCCAACAAGGAGCAGTCCTGATGACCGACAGCAGCCTGCGCAAGATCGCCATTATCGGCGGCAGCCGCATTCCGTTCTGCCGCTCCAACACGCTGTATGCCGACCAGACCAACCTGGACATGCTCACTGCCGCCATCCAGGGCGTGGTCGATCGCTACCAGCTCGACGGCAAGAAGATCGACCAGGTCGTCGCCGGCGCGGTCACCACCCACTCCAAGGACTGGAACCTCGCCCGCGAAGCCGTGCTCTCGACCTCGCTTTCTCCGCTCACGCCTGCCGTGACATTGCAGCAGGCCTGCGGCACCAGCCTGCAGGCAGCCCTGATGGCCGGCGGTCAGATCGCTGCCGGCCAGATCGACTGCGCCATCGTCGGCGGCACCGATACGACCTCGGACGCACCGATCGTCTTTCAGCGGCGCTTCGCCCAGCGTCTGATCAAGTTGTCGAAAGCTCGCAGCTTTGGAGACAAGCTCAAGGTGTTCAAGGGCTTTCGTCCCGGCGAGCTGGCTCCGCAACCACCGCGCAACTCCGAGCCACGCACCGGCCTGTCCATGGGCCAGCACTGCGAGCGCATGGCGCGGGAGTGGGCCATTTCACGCGAGGCCCAGGACGAGCTCACCTTCGAAAGCCACCAGAAGGCGGCCCAGGCCTGGGATTCAGGGTTTTTCGACGATCTGGTCAGGCCGCATGCCGGCGTCATTCGCGACAACATCGTGCGGCCCGACACTTCGCTGGAAAAGCTCTCCAGCTTGAAACCTGTCTTCGATCGCTCTTCGAACGGCACGCTCACGGCCGGCAACTCCACCACACTGACCGATGGTTCAGCCGCAGTCCTGCTGGCTTCGGAAGAATGGGCCCGCGAGAATGACCTGCCCGTCACCGCCTGGCTGACCTTTGGGCGGACGGCATCGGTCGATTTCGTCAACGGCGACGAGGGCCTACTGATGGCACCCACGGTGGCCGTTTCCGAGATGCTGCAGCGTGCTGAACTAAAACTGCAGGACTTCGATTTCTACGAGATCCACGAGGCATTCGCCGCCCAGGTACTGTGCACGCTCAAGGCCTGGGAATCCGAACGCTACTGCCGCGATCGCCTGGGTCTCAACGATGCGTTGGGGAGCATCGATCTTCGTAGGATGAACGTGCACGGTGGATCGGTGGCTATCGGCCACCCATTTGCCGCCACCGGTGCCCGCATTCTTGCCACACTGGCTCAGACGCTGGAGAAGGCCGGATCCGGACGCGGTCTGATTTCAGTGTGTACCGCCGGCGGCATGGGTGTTGCGGCCATTGTCGAACGTGGCAATAGCGCAAGCACGGGCAGCAAAAAGAAGGCGACGAAGAAGAACGCCGGCAAGAAGAAAACCTCGAAAAAGAAGACCGTCGGCAAGAAAAAGGCCGCCAGCAAGCCCACGACCGAGCCCGAGACCGAAACCGGCAAAGATAACGAGCAGGCGAACAACAGCGGCGACTGAGTCCAGTGTTTGGCGGGTCTCGCCTGACCGTCGCCCTGGCCTTCCAGGTGGCGGTGGTCGTTGTCGCCGTCGGCCTGGCATGGCTTTTTGGCCTCGCCCCCTGGGAGCGGCTGCAATGGTCGGCGCCAGCTCTGGGGTGGTCGGTTACGGCCACCCTGCCCCTGTTGGCCATGTTGCTGGTCTTCCCGGTGGCCCGCTGGCAGTGGGCGCGCGAGATCAGCCGGATAGTCGAACAGGTCGTTCTACCCCTGTTCAACCGAGCACCCGCCGGTAGCGTATTGCTGGTCGCGCTGCTCGCCGGGGTCGGTGAAGAACTGCTGTTTCGAGGCGTTGTCCAAGACGGACTGGCTGGCCTTTTCGGGCCGGTAACCGGGCTGATACTCGCCTCGTTGCTGTTCGGTCTGGCGCATGCGGTTACGCCCGCTTACTTCATTATCGCCAGCCTGTTGGGGGCATACCTGGGCTGGCTGTATCTCCACAGTGGCAACCTGCTCATACCAATCATCGTGCACGCCCTGTATGACTGGATTGCGATCCACTTCTACCTCTGGAACCGCAAGCGTGGCACCCGGAGATCAGGTGACTCCGGACTGAAGCGGGACAACTGAAGCGGCATTTGTACCAGAGCCCGCCCCCCCGGAGCCGACCCGGGCACGCTTCACGTCACCAGGGACGGTTTGCCTGGTGAACCTGTTCCAGATGAATGGTGAAGCGCTCCTTGCCCTGCTCGGGCACGTAGGCCAGGGGGGTGGCAGTGACTTGCAGGTGACAGCTCATCTCACCGATTCCGAATGGATACTCCGCCAGCAGGCGTTGCACCCGCTCACAAACGACGGCCGCACCGACCTGATCGGTCATCGGCAGAATCACCAATGGCTCGGCCGCCATGGATTCGTCCAGGGATCCGACCACATCCAGCTCACGCGCCTGCCTGAGGATGCGTGTATACATTTCCGGCAGCAGAAGGCAGGCCTCTCGGGAAGTTGGTCGGCGCGTGCCGCCTTCCGGTAGTTCGATGGTTTCGATCGTCACACGAATTACGGAAAATTCGGTCGAGTAACGACGTGCGCGCAAGACTTCCTGGTGCAGGAACATGGCTGTGCTATCGACATCGAGCACGCCTTCCGGGAGGGTCATGGGCGGACCGTCAGGAAGACCCTCTCCGATACCATCGAGGATGGCAGCCACCTGTTCGGTGCTGAACCCGTACTCGCCCATGAGCTTTCCCAGCGGTCCGCGCATGCGCTCGAGATCCGAGGGCGTCAGCAACTGCTGTTCCAGCCATTCCACGACCAGATCCGGCGTAAGCGACTTGTTGGCCTGCAACAAGCTGTTGAGCGCGCCCAGGCGGCTGTCATCAAATGCCTGTTCCACCCGCTTGCCGAGCTTTCCATCCAGCCGATGCATTGCCGTACTGCCGGCATCACGCTCGTCCAGATGGATGACCAGTTCCCGCTGCAGACGCGTCAGCTGATCTTTCAAGGCACGGGAATCAACAGGACGGGCATCCAGGCCATCTTCATTGGCCAGTCGATTGCCAATACGATCAATGTAGTCGGAAAATGCAGCCGACAGCTGATCTTCCGATGCCTTGCCCACGCCTTGTCTGAGTTCGGCAGCCA
>SKXY01000313.1 GCA_007128175.1 Wenzhouxiangella sp.
CAAGATCAAAGCCAACGCGTTTGTCAACGCGCGGCGCCGGGGAGTCCTGGCGGTCAAACTGGAAGACGGCAACCGCCTGGTAAACGTAATGATCACCGGCGGTGACGACACGATTCTTCTGGTGAGCCGTAAAGGCCGGGGACTGCGCTTGAACGAAACGGAAGTACGCGCCATGGGTCGTAATACCGCGGGAGTCCGGGGATTGAAACTGCTCTCGCGGGATGAGATCGCCGGCGCGTGCATCGCCCCGGACGACGGCCAGGTGCTGCTGGTGACCGAGAACGGAGCCGGTAAACGCACAAACTGCAGCGAGTTCACCCTGCACGGCCGCGGCGGTCAGGGAATGCGTGCGTTCAACGTAGTAGCCGGTACGGAGGACGCTCCCGGAACGGGCGAAGTGGTCGCGGTAGTACCGGTTAAACCCGGTGACGAGTTCATCGCCGTATCCTCGCAGGGACTCACCGTCCGGCTCCGGGCGGAGGATATCTCCGTACAGGGTCGTACCGCCCGGGGTGTGAGCGTCATGAACGTGGCTCCTCCGGATTACGTTGTGGGAGTTGCCAAGATCGACGAGGACCCGGACGCGGAGAACATCGTGGCAGACCTTCCCCTGAACCGGACCAACGGCGACGGAACGGACGTGGAACCGGATTCACCGGTGGGAGGAAGCGGCGACGACGCTTCCCAAGACGACGACGGTGCCGGACCTGACAATAGCGCCGATCGTGACAATGGCGCCGATCGTGACAATGGCGCCGATCGTGACAATGGCGCCGATCGTGACAATGGCGCCGATCGTGACAATGGCGCCGGGCCCACTAACGGCACCGAAGACGGAGAAACCCGGGACTGATCCCGGGTCGACCGATGGATACACCGGCGGAACCGATCCGTACCGAGATCGAAGTGCGCCGGTCACGCTTTATAACCCACATAGTACCAGTAGCAAATCGCGCAGAGGCGGAGGCGGAGATCAGTCGCCGTCGCGGAGAGTACGCGGATGCTTCTCACGTGGTCTACGCGTTCATCACGGGCGATCCCCGGAGTGAAGTCTCCGGGATGAGTGACGACGGAGAGCCGAAGGGAACGGCCGGTCGCCCGGTTATGGAAATCCTGAAAGGCAGCGGACTGACCAACACCCTGGTGACCGTCGTGAGGTACTTCGGAGGAACAAAACTCGGCACCGGCGGGCTCGTACGGGCATACGGAGACGCCGCCCGAGCGGGCCTGGCTCTCGTCCGACGCGTTCCCTACCGACTGCTCCGCGAGTACAAACTCACCTGTCCCTACGAGTTGCACCAGGCAGTACGGACCGTTCTGTCCGACGCCGGGGCGGAGATCCAACACGAAGCGTTTCTCGAACAGGTTATGATCCAGGTGGCACTTGAGGAAGGCGCGGAGGACTCTGTTTCCGCGGCACTTCGGGATGTTTCACGTGGAACACTCATACTCTTTCCGGTGTGACCATGGTGGTTTACCCTATCGGATGATCGGGTGCGTATCGCCACGACGCGGACAGGAGCGCCACGACGCGGACAGGAGCGCCACGACGCGGACAGGAGCGTCACGACGCGGACAGGAACGTCACGACGCGGACAGGAACGTCACGACGCGGACAGGAACGTCACGACGCGGACAGGAACGCCACGACGCGGACAGGAACGCCACCTCACGACCAAAAACAAAAAACCGATGTTTCACGTGAAACATCGGCATCGCGGCGAGAATCCCTGTCTATATCCGGTGCTTCTTCCGGAACGCCGCGATCGCGGCGTTGTACCGGTTCTTCAGGTCCGTTTTTTCCGTATCCGGGAGGAAAGCGCCCTCGATCGCGACCATGTTGAGCGCCACCAGGTCGTCCAGGGTAAGATCAAAGTAGTCGCAGGCCTTCATGTAGTCGTCGGTTAGATCCGTATCCTGAATCGTGGGATCGTCGGAGTTGATCGTGACCGGAACGCCGCTGCGAAAGAGACGCCCCAGGGGGTGGTTCTTCTCGTCCGCCCAGGAGCCGGTCTGGTAGTTCGAGGTGATGCACTGCTCCAGAACGACTCCTTCATCGATGAGGCGTTGCTGGAGTTCCGCGTCGTCGATCGCGGATGTGCCGTGGCCGATACGCTGCGCGTGGAGCAGATTGATGGAGTCCCAGACCTGGTGCGCCGGAGTAACCTCACCGGCATGGATCGTTGTGCCGTACACACCGTCATCCCGGACGACCTTGAAAAACTCCGTGAACTGCTGCGGGGGAAACTGCGTCTCGTCACCGGCCAGGTCGATTCCCACGATCTCCGGCCGTTTCAGATCCCGCAGTGCGTGGTAGAGGTTGATCATCTCGTACTGGTCCTGTTTGGCCCGGTTGAAAGTGATCAGGTACCGGATCAGTACTCCCGCATCCTCGGCAGCCTGGTTGGACGCGTCCATAACGATATTGGCGACCTCCATCCGGTCAAAGTTGTTATGGAGCGCAAAGTGCTCCGGGGAGAACCGCAGCTCTATAAAGAAAATACCGTCGGAAACAAAGTCCAGTACGGAGTCCCGAACGATATCGTGTACGTCCTGGTGCGAACGATACCAGTCGTTCTTGAACTTCGATAGAAACGTGAGGAAATCCGGTTCAGAGTCCCGGGGAAACTGAACGGCTTTCTTGAACTCCTCGAAGTCGCTGCTGTAGGGGAGTTTGTTGGCCAGGGCGATCCGATGCAGCGTCGGCAGAGCGAACGTCCCCTCCAGGTGTCGA
>SKXY01000276.1 GCA_007128175.1 Wenzhouxiangella sp.
AAAGCCCACCGCAACCAGAAAAGCGGCTCCCAGCAGGCTCATGAACAGCCGGTTTTGCCCCCCCGCCACCGCGGTCAACAGCCCTGCGCCGGCCGCCACCAGGGCGCCAGCCGCCATATAGCTCGTCACCCGCCCCAGGTTGTAGGCCAGGTTGAAGGCGAGAAACCTACGTGGCTGCTCCCTGAGCTGCGGAGTCAGGCTGTAGGTCAAGGCGCCGGCGATGCCCCCGCACATCCCCAGGCAGTGGGTACTACTCACCAGCCCCAGCACGAAAGCGACGGCCCATTCAGCCGGCACGGCCCCCTCCACGGCAAGGCATCCGTTTATTAGACAAGCTCGTCATTTGCCGCAGCAACTGCGTTATTTGCCACACAATGCCTGCGCCTCACGGTTATTTGCTGGAAACTGGCGACCGAAAATTTTTTTAAAAACAAAAGCTTGAATTTACTCAAGCAATGCTGGCCAGTTTTTTGCTCTTGCCGTCCGGGCATTCGAAAAAACAGGAACCGTGACATGATACAGAAGCAAACACGCATCGGCAGCGCACTGGCCGTGGCTGGCGCGTTGACCTTGGGCCATGGTGTTGTAATGGCAGAGCCAGAAGCCCGGAGTACGCTATCCCCGCTGGTTATCACCGCACCCATGATGACAGATCCCTACTCCGTGGTAACGGATACGCGGGAGCCGCGGCTCCCTCTACCGGCGCACGACGGGGGCTCCTATCTGAAATCCATTCCCGGCTTCTCGGTCAGCCGCAAGGGCGGCACCAGTGGCGATCCCGAACTGCGCGGCCTGGGCGGCTCGCGGCTGAACATCCTGCTGGACGACACGCATATCCTGGGCGGTTGCGGCGGCCGCATGGACCCACCCACCGCCTACGTATTTCCCCAGGCCTACGACCGGATTGAGGTGATCAAGGGGCCCCAGAGCGTGCGCTACGGTGCGGCCCCTGCGGGGATCGTCCGCTTCGAGCGTGACAGCCCGCGATTCACGACACCCGGCGTGGAGGGGTTCGCCAGCATGACCGTGGGGCGATTCGACCGCGTGGATGCGATGACCGACATCACCGCGGGCGATTCTCTGGGCTCTGTGCGTGTGATCGGAACGCTCTCGGACCAGGACAATTACAAGGACGGAGACGATAACCGCGTGCACTCCAACTACAACCGCTGGAGCACGACGGGAATCCTGGGCTGGACACCCGGCGATGATACCCGCGTGGAATTCACCTACGACCGCAGTGACGGCCGGGCGGCCTATGATGATCGCGGCATGGACGGCACCGCCTTCGACCGCACGGGTTATCAGCTGTCCGTCAGCCAGCGGAACCTGACGCCCTGGCTGGCCGAGGTGGAAGCGATTGCCTACTACAACTACGTGGATCACGTGATGGACAACTACACGCTGCGACAGCCGCCGAACATGCCCATGGTGAGCTACCCCGACCGGCGCACCGTGGGCGGGCGCCTGTCCGCAGACCTGAATCCCTTGCCCGGTACCTGGATCGTTACCGGACTGGACTATGCGGAAAACGAGCACCGGGGCAATCAATTGATGGGCATGGATGCGTTCGGCTGGCGCAGCGTGCCCCGGGAAGACACCGCAAGCTTCACGGATGTCGGGGTGTTCATGGAGTTGGAACAGGAGCTGAACCGTCAGAGCTGGGTAACCCTGGGCCTGCGCGTGGATCGCAGCGAGGCCGAAGCGGAAGCGGCAGACGGGTTTGGTGGCGCGGCCACGGGCGAGACTGAACGCTCCACCCTGCGAAGCGGCTTCGCCCGGTATGAGTACGCTCTGGATGCGCTGCCGTTCAACCTGTTCGCCGGCGTGGGGCACGCAGAGCGGGCGCCGGATTTCTGGGAGCGCCGCCGGGTATTCGATCTGGATGACGAAACGCTGACCCAGCTGGATGTGGGGGCGAGCTGGTCCTCACCACGCCTGAGCGGCAGCCTGTCCGTCTTCTACGGTTGGATGGATGACTACATCCTGATCGTGCAGCCGGGGCGCGAGGACACCGAGGCGCGCAACGTGGATGCCATCACAATGGGCGTGGAAGCAGACGCAACCGTGAAGCTGGGCACGGCCTGGAGCCTGACGGGCGCCGTCAGCTATGTGCGCAGCAAGAACGACACCGACGACGTGCCTCTCGCTCAAACCCCGCCGTTGGAGGGAAGCCTGAGCCTGGACTATGCCCAGGGTCGTTATTTCGCCGGTGGCCAGCTGCGGGCGGTGGCGCGACAACATCGGGTGCACGACGGCTATGGCACCATCTACAGCCTGGATACCGACGAGACGCCAGGGTTCGCGACCGTATCCGCTTATGCAGGATCGGAATTGTTCCGCAACACCCGGGCAACCGTGGGCGTGGACAATCTGTTCGACCGCGGTTACGCGGAGCATATCCAGCGCGGCGCCGCAGACCTTGGTGCTGCCGAGGAGCGCATCAACGAGCCCGGCCGCATCGTCTGGGCCAACGTGACCACCCGCTTCTGACCCGGTACCGCAGTGGGGAGCCCGACCGGGCTCCCCTGCTTCAGGGTTTGCGCGCGATGGCCTGCACCACCGCGCCGGTTCCCGTATGGCCTTGCCCTTCGATGATCTCGCGCTCACATTCACGCAACAGCAAGAATTCCAAGCCGGGCAATTCCTTCCGCAGAATGGCGGCAGTCATCATCATGGCTGCGTCCGGTGGTCCGCCCGTGCCGCGCCCCAGTTGCGC
>SKXY01000023.1 GCA_007128175.1 Wenzhouxiangella sp.
AAAAAGAAATTTAAACCTGTAATTAATTATGTGGTTGACGACCTAATATATGCAGGAACCAACCATATCGTCTTTGTTATTAATGAAAGTAAACATCAGCTTATTGGTTATTTTGGAAGTGGAAAAAAGTTTGGTTGCAATTTTAGTTATGTTGTACAGGAGAATATCAGTACGTGTTCGTCTACATCCCCTGGTTTAGCCGATGCGTTAGCCTCTGCATATCACCTAATAAAAGACAGAGTCGTTCTTTTTGGAATGGCAGATACCATAATGTGGCCGAAAGAGGCTTTCAAAGCAGGTTTGAGCGAATTGGAGAATTCTGATTTGGTCTTATGTTTGTTTCCAACAGATTACCCTGAAAAATTTGGAATGGTCTCTTTGGATAACAATGGGTATGTTGACAGGATTCTAGACAAACCAAAGTCAACCAAACTGAAATACATGTGGGGTTGTGTTATTTGGAAACCACGGTTTTCCGAATATCTGACTCTCAAGGTTTGTAATGAGCTTATCGGTGATTTTGCGGAAATATTGAATTCTGCGATCAATGATAATTTTATTATTAAAGCTGTTACTTTCCCAAACGGAAAATTTATTGATTTTGGCACTTATGAAGAAATATATCAAAGCATGAACAACATTGATCTGGAATCACGATAAACTCATGGATGATAATTAGTCATTTATGACTTTTTCGTTTTACTTCTTACTCTCCGTTTTTGTTATTAACTGATAGTTTACAACAAACAGAGTAGCCTGGAGATAACTATTGAGCTTTCCCGAGTTAAAAATAATCATCGTTAACTACAACCAAATCAATGACACGATAGAATGCGTCAATTCATTGATGGATGCTGGCGCTTTATTGAACCAAATTATCATCGTTGACAATAATTCAAGTGATAATTCGGTGAAAATCCTCAAAGAGCAGTATGAAGGAGACATAACGATTCTTGATCTAAAGGAGAACAAAGGTTACCCTTATGGTCTGAACAAAGGAATCCCTAAAGCCTTAGAAGAGGGGGCTGAATGGTTATTGTTGATGAACAATGATGTGGCTGTGGATAAAGGATTTCTTGTAGAATTACAGCGTGCGGTAAATGAGTGTCCAGAAGCCAAATTAATTGGGCCAACAATTTTATATTATGATCAACCTGAAATAATCTGGTATATTGGCTATCGAATAGTTCCGGGCACTTTGATAGGTGTGCGATCTTTTCGTGGGCAAAAATATAATGAGAAAATTTCTAGATATATTAACATTGATGTGATGCATGGTTGCACAATGATGGTCCATAAATCTGTTTTTAATCAAATCGGCCTCTTTGATGATTCCAGTCTGATTTATGGAGACGATGCTGACTTCTCATTTCGTGCACGTAAAGCGGGTTTTCAAATGATTGCTGCAACACGTGCAAAGATGTGGCACAAGATTTCATTGACTATGGGTAGAGAAAAACCAAGAACAAGGTATTTAAGAACAAGAAACACCATCGCGTTTTATAAAAAGTATTCGCGTGGGGTAAGTAAACTGATAATGTTCTTATTTACAGTTGTAAAAGCTTTCATGACTCTTCTTATGGATTTAATAAGAAAAAACCATATTCTTATAAGACCTTTGTTTTGGGGAGTTGTTGATGGTTGGGGAAATCCTTCTAAAGAAGTCCGATCATTTTGATGAACACCAAAAATTGTATTGTATGTAAATCTAATAATATTGCTGCAGCATATGATTTACGAGATTATCGTTTGAATAATAGAAGGTATTTTTATCATTATGATAAATGTTTGGATTGTGGTTTAATATTCCAAAATCCTCAGGTTGACTTCGATACGATTATCAATCACTATAATCACCAACCCATTTACAAGTCAAATGTTTCTCGTAACGGGATACAAAGGATCCTAAATAATTTTGGATTGAAAAAGCGAGCTAATGTTGTGTTAAAGCATAAATCGACTGGTAAATTATTGGATGTCGGCTGTGGAAACGGTGTTTTTATTGATTATGTAAAAAATAACTCAAATCTGGAAGTTGTTGGCACAGAAATAAATGTGGACAACGTGACGTATTTGACAGGTAAAAAAGGTCTGGATGTTAGACTTGGCAACCTCAATGAAATAAGTTTTACCAATCAAGAATTTGACATCATAACCTTATGGGATGTCATTGAACATCTGAATGATCCAAACCATACTTTGGCTGAAATTAAAAAGCTTTTGAAGCCAGATGGCAATTTAATCATAAGAGTTCCAAATGGGAACAGTGTCGATTTTGCACTGTTTGGTAAATACTGGGCTGGACTGGATGCGCCACGGCATTTATATGTTTTTTCAAAAAAGTCACTGTCGTATTTATTAAGCGTACATGGGTTTCAGATCATTTCATCCAATTACCATATTGGAGGCTATCTTAACACCCTTACCAGCTTAGAGTTTTTTTTGAATGACCAGAATATTTCGTTGAAACTGAGAAAACACCTTCTTAAGTTGTTCAGGAATCAAATCTTGCAAATTATATTTTCACCGATGTTTTGGGTTAGCAGCCTGTTTCATCTTGGAACATCCATGACAATTACTGCCTCTTTAAATAATGAATAAAAAACTGTTCATGAAGACCAGGATTGCAAAAATCTTTAGAATAATTTGGGAAAGCAGCATCACCCGTAAATTACTAACGTTAGTTTCGATATTGCTTACCGTTGGTATTCTTGGC
>SKXY01000350.1 GCA_007128175.1 Wenzhouxiangella sp.
CTTCCGGTGCCATGTGCTCCACAGTTTTCTGGAAATCATCAGACCAGGGAAGCTTACCGGCAACAAAACGCTCGTAAAAAACCTGCAAGGCCTGCTGGTATTCAGGCGAGTCAAAGGTTCCGGAAGCCTCATGTTGGCGGATTGCTTCCTGGATATCTTCCGGCAATGTGCTGATCAGGAAGTCAGTATCCTTAATCCACGCAGGAGTGGAAATAAGCGGACTGCTCAAAATCATTGCCTTGACACCTTCCGGATGTTCCAGGCAGTATTCCAGGGCAAGCAAGCTGCCCCACGACTGGCCGTACAGGTAGAACTCTGTGAGCCCAAGCTTCTGGCGCAAAGCTTCCAAAGCATCCACAAAATAGGAAATGTCAAGCTTGGTGATGTCTTTTACCCTTTCGGAACGGCCACCGCCAGGCTGATCAAAGAAGATCACCGGCCAGTCGTTGGCCAGTTCGGCTAATGGCTCCAGGTAGTGAGATGAAAGTCCCGGCCCGCCGTGCAGCAACAAGAGTGGCGTATGGTCGCCCAGGCCTGCAATACGATACCAAACCTTCGTGCCTGCAATGTCCAGATAATCCTCAACAGGAAACATCATATTGCTGCCTTTTCCACTAAGCACCCTCCTGCCAAAGGCATCAGCCTTCAGCAGGGCATCATAGACTTTTTCGGGTGTAATATCAGAACCTTCGTGGTGGATGGGCGAATCCTCCTCGGCCGACTTTTCTGCTACCTGCATCAGGCCGGCTTTGTTGTCAGCAGATATGCCAAGCTCTTGTAGTGTTACAGGCAAACCGACAGCCTTGCAAAAGCCATACACTTCATTGAGCTCTTTTGCTGGTGCGTCCGTCATATGCAGGCCGGCAAGCAGACCAAAGGCTACTTTTTCTCCATGATAAAAACCGTGGGTTTCGGGTAATGCAGTCAGCCCATTGTGTATGGCGTGGGCTGCGGCCAATCCGCCACTCTCAAACCCAATCCCGCTGAGCAGGATGTTCGCCTCAACAATTTTGTTCAAAGCATCGCTAACAATGCCGGCTTCGTTGTCGAGTTTTGCTTGCAAGCCGTAATTCAACAACAAGAAGTAGCAAAGATGGGCTAAGTGCAGTCCGGCATTGGTACTGAGCCCGCCGCATTCGTTAACCGATGTTGTTTTTGCACACGACCGCGCTTCAAACCAGGTTGCCAGGGCATCACCCATGCCGGCCACCAGGAACCTGTGAGGCGCCTTGGCCATGATGGCAGTGTCAACCAACACGACTGCCGGATTCGATCGCTGGTAATGCACTTGTTCGAAAACGCCTTCGGGCGTATAAGTTACGGCACAGCCGCTGCAGGGAGCGTCGGTCGAGGCAATGGTAGGAACGATGATGACCGGGATGCCTGCCCTGTCGGCTGCGATCTTGGCCGCATCAATCACTTTGCCACCGCCCATGCCAATCATCACGTCGGCATCCTCCTGCTGGATCTGCCCTGCGATGCGATCCAGCTCTTCTTCACTGCACTCGCCACCGAACTGATCTATGTATACCAGTTCTGATAAGGGTTGTTTTAAGTAGATTTCCGGGACATGTTTCCCAGCCGATGGTGAGGTGAGTATGATGGCTTTGCTGCCAAATTGCCTGATCAGTTCTTCAAGCTGCCGGATGGCGCCACTGCCCTGTATGTATTTGCCGGGTAAAGATGCTACGTAATTCATGGTTAGTGGTTTAGATGTTTGAAGTTTGAGGTTTGAGGTTTGAGTTCGGGGTTCAATAGATACCAGAGAAGCTTCCAACCTAATCATTCTGCTCCCGCATGTGCTGTAACGCATCCCTGCCATATTTTTCAAATAGTTTCAAAAGTTTAGTTACATCAACTTTGGAAAGCTCTGTCAATTTAATGATGTCTTTTTCCGGCATGTTCATTTCTATTGCTTTCAAAGCTGTTTTATATGCTTTTAAACGTTCGCCCTTTTCGCGGCCAATATTTTCGCCTTCAGCACGACCCTCTGCACGACCCTCTGCGTGACCCTCTGCGTGACCTTCTGAAATGCCACTTTTGAATGAATCTGATTGCAGAGTCCTCAATGTCCGAACAGAGTCCCAATACCTGTCATACGCATTCATTTCAGCCTCGGTAAATGCTGATGTCCGCAAATGTTCGAGGGCTTTACTGATATTTCTATCCTTTAGCAAATCTTTGGGGACTTCTTGCGTCTTTTCATCAATTTCGGTAAGAAAACGCAACCACAAAACCTGCAGTCTCTTTTCAGTCAGATTTTTAGCTTTAAACTTAGGAAGCTCAATGAATATAAATTCCAAACCTTCAATACGCTGCTCAGTGTCTGCGATATTAACAATTTGGTAATGGTGATAATATTCTTCTTTTTCAGGTAAGAAAATGTCGTTCACCAGGCTTAAAGTATAAACAGGCTCAAGTTTATCATACTCATACGATCTTTCCAACTGAGTAACATAAGCCTTCGAAGCGTTAAACAACACCCGTTGCATGAAGGCCTTGGTCCAATGCATTTGCATTTCAACAATAAATTGCCTGCCCTGGTTATCTTTGCATCGCACATCTACAATTGAATGCTTTTGTAACGGATTTTCCGGCGCCAGCTCAGCAGGAAGATATTCGATGCTTTGCACAATACGACCCTCCTCCAGGGGGAGTAATGCATTAAGAAAGCTGATAAGCAGATGCGGATGCTGGCCAAATACCC
>SKXY01000221.1 GCA_007128175.1 Wenzhouxiangella sp.
CGACGCTGCTCGGAGACCACTTCGCTGAGCGTGCGCTGGGCAAACTCGTCACGCAGGTCGTTTCGAATCAGCTGCGACAGGCGGGCACGGGTGAAATTCATGTCACCGCCCTGGGTCGAGACATAGAACTCGCGCGGGTCGGTAATGCGCCACTTGACGTAGTAATCCACCTCGACGAACTTCTGCTCGGCGGTATTCATCTGTTCCGGGCGCATGTCCAGCGTGATCAGACGCTTGTCGAACTTGCGCACGTTGTTGATGAACGGCACCTTCAGATGCAGGCCGGGCTCATAGTCGGCACGTACCACCTCACCGAGTCGGAACTTGATGGCGTACTCGTATTCCTTGACCGTGAAAAGGCTGTTGAGGCCGACAAAAATGGCCACGATGGCAATTACGGGAATGAAAACTCTCATGCTATCGACCCTCCCGGCCACGACCGGCCCTTGTGTCGGTCTGTGATGCCCGCTGCTGTTCCTGCGGCGTCATCAGCGGCGCCGGCGCCCGGAGCGCGGGCGAGCCATCGCGGATCTTGTCCAGCGGCAGATAGATCATCTGGTTGGAGTCGGAAACATCCATCAGCACCTTGGCCGAACGTCCATAAACCTCTTCCAGCGTTTCCAGGTAGAGGCGCTGGCGCGTCACTTCCGGGGCCAGGGAATATTCGTCGTAAATGGCGATGAAGCGATCGGCCTCACCAGTAGCCTGGGCAATGCGGGCATCACGATAACCCTGTGCCTCTTCAAGAACACGGGCCGCCCGGCCTCGTGCCTCGGGAACTTCCTGGTTGGCGTAGGCCTGGGCCTCGTTGGCGAAGCGAATCTGATCCTCTCGTGCCCGAACGACGTCGTCGAAGGCCGATCGGACCTGAGAAGGCGGACGCACTTCCTGCAGGTTGAACGAGGTCACCTCGATACCCGAGTCGTAACGATCAACGATCTCGACCAGCAGCTCCTGTGCATCCAGGGCGATCTGACCACGACCGATCTCCAGGACGAAGTCCATGTTGTTGGTACCGATGATCTCTCTGAGCGAGCTATCGGCGGCATGGGCCAGTGATTCTTCCGGCAACTGCACGTGGAACAGGAACTTCTCCGGCTCGATGATTCGATACTGAACGGCAAAGGACAACTCGATCAGGTTCTCGTCGCCGGTCAGCATTCGGGCACGGTTTTCCAGCGAGCGCACCTCGCTGACATTGATTTTCGTGACCTGCTCGACGGGATGCGGCCAAGTAATGTTCAGCCCCGGAGCCAACGTGCGGTTGTACTCGCCAAAACGCAGCACGACACCACGCTCGGACTCGTCGACGATATGGACCGAGTTCCAGACGATCCAGATCAGGGCGAGAACGACGACCAGCAGGGCGATGCCCGCGAACGAGCCTCCGCTGCCGGAACCGGTTCCACCACTGTCACCGCCACTGCCACCGCCGATGATCTTCTTCAGGCGGCGCTGCACATTGGCAAACACCTCGTCGAGGTCTGGCGGCTGCTGGCCGTCACCCCCTTTCCAGGGATCGCGACCGCCGCCGTTGCCACCGCCGCGTCCGGGTTCATTCCAGGGCATTGATTGATTTCTCCATTTCTACAGGATCATGGACGTTGTCCGGTCGCTTCGGTGGCTCCGTAATAGGGAGATCGAGCCGCCTTTCAGGCATTGTTGCCAATGCTCCGACCGAACCTGCTAGTTTAACAGGAGTTGCTCCGCCAGTTTACCGTCAGCACCGTCAAGGCGGGCCAAACGTCGTACGTCGCGCAAATCGAGATCAACGTCCAGGCGACTGGACCCGTCGGCCTCGATTTCTTCTTCGCGCACCACGCCCAGCTCGAACAAACGAGCGCGCAAGCGCTGGCGCTGGACCGGCAGATGAATCCACCGACGAATGCGACCTTCCGCAATGCGTTCGGCGAGTGCCTCGTTCAGAAGATCCAGCCCGGCACCACTGACGGCCGATATCCAAACGGCACTGATCTGCCCGTGCTCGTCGCGCTCGATCCCGGGTGCACGATCCACCCGATCGACCTTGTTGAACACCTTGAGCGAGGGCAACTCCCCCGCCCCGATATCATCAAGCACTTCCTCGACGACGGCCTGCTGCTGCAGCCGGTCGCTGTCGGCGGCATCGATCACGTGTACGACCAGGCTGGCGGTCAGAGTTTCTTCGAGAGTGGAACGGAAAGCGGCGACCAGTTCATGCGGCAGGTCTCGAATAAAGCCCACCGTATCGGACATCAGCACCGTTGAACCGTTGAGCGAATCGATGCGCCTGACGGTCGGATCGAGGGTGGCGAACAGCTGATCGCGCGCCATGACCTCGCCGGAGGTCAAGCGATTGAACAGCGTCGACTTGCCGGCATTGGTGTAACCGACCAGCGCAATCAAAGGCACGTCGCCACGCTGACGGGCCCGCCGGCCCTGGTCACGTCGCTGCTGCACCTTGTCGAGACGGGCGGTCAGCTGGCGTATCCGGTTGCCAAGCAGGCGGCGGTCGGTCTCGAGCTGGGTTTCACCGGGGCCGCGCATGCCGATACCGCCGCGCTGGCGCTCCAGGTGGGTCCAGCCACGCACGAGGCGGGTGGACAAATGCCTCAGCTGTGCCAGCTCGACCTGCAACTTGCCTTCGTGCGAGCGCGCCCGCTGGGCGAAGATATCCAGAATCAGGGTGGTGCGGTCGAGCACGTTGCACTTGAGCGCTCGAGCGAGGTTACGCTCCTGTACCGGAGTGAGCCGGGCATTGACCAGCACCAGGTCCACTTCGTGCTCGACAACCTCGGCTCGCACCTCCTCGACCTTGCCCGACCCCACCAGGAATTTCGGATCAGGTGAACTGCGCGGGGCGGTCAGCTCAGCGACGACATCCACGCCCGCAGATTTCGCCAGCAGGCGGAATTCCAGACGTGACTCCTCGTCATGCACCGGCTCGAATACCGGGTGCAGCAGCAGCGCTCGGCTGCCTTTACCGCCAGAGGCGGGAGTGAAATCCTCGATCAGGGCTGTTGATCCTCCTCGTCATCCCCGAAACGCACGTTGCGCGCCGGCACAACGGTGGAGATGGCGTGCTTGTATATCATCTGGCTGACCGAATTCTTCAGCAAGACCACGAAATTGTCGAACGATTCGATCTGGCCCTGCAGCTTTATGCCATTGACCAGAAAGATCGAGACCGGCACCCGTTCGCGTCTGAGCGCGTTGAGGAACGGATCCTGTAGCGACTGACCCTTGGACATCTTGCTTCTCCTTTTGTTTGCTTTCGTGTCTGTAATTCTTATGGGTCGATGTTCGACAAACAGGTAAAAACGGACCATCGGCATCGAAACGCCGATTCAGCCCTTGTGCACCCGCCTTTCAAACTCACCTACCTGCCTGAAAATCAAGTCAATTGTACGCTTTTGGCGGGGATCATGCCACAGCCCGCGCTGAAATTGCCTCAGCGACGTCAATTGACGCTTGGCCAGCTGGCGCGTCGCTGCCGTTGCCCGGGGTTCGGCCTCATCAAGGCCAAACTCCCCGTCCAGGTGCTGCCAGACCTGCCGGTAGCCGACACTGCGCATCGAGGGGTGTTCAAGCGTAAGCTCCGGTCGCCGGCGCAATGCGGTGACTTCCTCGACCAGCCCGGCGTCCAGCATCTTGCGAAACCGCCCGGCGATCCGCTGGTGAAGAACATGGCGGTCGGAGGCCGTCAGCACAAGGCGCAGGCAGTCGAGTTGTGGCACGCGGTTATCGCGGTGAAAGGCGCTGGGCCCGCGCCCGGTCAGGCGCAGGATCTCGATGGCCCGCTGGATGCGCTGCGGATCGTTGGGGCGAATACGGGCGCCAGATTCCGGATCGTGTCGGGCCAATTCGGCATGCAGGCTCGGCCAGCCGCGTTGCTCGGCTTCTGCAGCGATCTCGGCACGCAGCTCGGCGTCGGCGGACGGCATGGGGTCAAGACCGTAGACCAAGGCGCGGAAATACATCGTGGTGCCCCCGACCAGCACCGGCAACCGACCGCTCTCCCGCGCAGCACGAATCGCAACCGCGGCATCGGAAGCGAAATCGGCGGCTGAATAGGTCTCCTCCGGATCGCGGATATCGATCAGCGCATGCGGGAACCGGCTGAGCGTTTCCGCATCCGGCTTGGCCGAACCGATATCCAGCCCACGGTAGACCTGCGCCGAATCGACGCTGATCAGCGACACCGCCATACGCTGCGCCAAAGCCATCGCCACCTCGGTCTTGCCGGCCGCAGTCGGCCCCATCAACAAGACCGCAGGCGGTAAACGATCAGCCGCTGGTTCGCTCATTGGCCGCGCAGGAACAGCCGGTCGAGCGATTTCATGTCCATCTGCACCCAGGTCGGGCGGCCATGGTTGCACTGGTCCGATCGTTCGGTCCGCTCCATGTCGCGCAGCAGCGCATTCATTTCATCGATATTCAGGCGCCGATTCGCTCTGACCGAACCGTGGCAGGCAATGGTCGAGAGCATCTCGTCAATCACCGTTTCAACGCGACGGCTGTCGCCCAGCTCAACCAGGTCGGCGAGCACGTCGCGCACCAGCTTCTGGCTGTCGGCGCGTGTCAACATGCTGGGCACGGCACGAATCAGCACCGCTTCGGGGCCGGCCAGGTCCAGCTCGAATCCCAGCCTGGCCATTTCCGATACATGGCTCTCCAACGCCAGGGCCTCGCGGCGCGAAACCGCGATCTTCTCCGGCACCAGCAACCGCTGCGAACGCACCCGGTCCTCGCTCCACGACTGCTTCAGCCGCTCGTAGACGATGCGCTCGTGGGCCGCATGCATGTCGACCACCACCAGGCCATGGGCATTCTCGGCCAGCACGAACACCCCGTGAATCTGGGCCACGGCGAAACCCAGCGGTGGCATGTCGGCGTCATCCTCGCCCCCGTCCGTCGATCGTGGCAGCGGCGCACGGGCAAGTTCACCGTAGCGCGACATGGCTTCGGCCACACCCAGGCCCAGACCACCCTGCTGTTGCCCGCCATCCCGGCCGAACTCACGACCACCGGTGGCGACCCCTCCCATGTGCGCCGGCGAGCCGGCACTGCTGCCCGGCCGGGTGCCGGAGAGCTGCGAATGAATGGTGGAGAACAGAAAGTCATGCACCAGGCGGCCGTCGCGAAAACGCACCTCGGTTTTCTGCGGGTGAACATTGACGTCGACGCGCGCCGGATCCAGTTCCAGCATCAGCACGAAGGCCGGGTGCCGGCCATGGAAGAGCACGTCGCGGTAGGCCTGGCGCACCGCATGGGCGACCAGGCGGTCACGGACCAGCCGGCCATTGACAAAAAAGAACTGCAGGTCGGCCTGGCTACGCGAAAAACTCGGCCGCGCAATCCAGCCGGCCAGGCGCATGCCGGCATGATCGCTGTCGAAGCGGATGGCCTGGGCCAGAAACTCGTCGCCGCACACCGAGGCCACGCGCCGGTCGCGGGCCGGCTCGTCGGCGGCCGGCAACAGGCGGCGAATGCTGCGCCCGTCGTGGGCGAGTTCGAAGTCGACATCCATGCGCGCCAGCGCCAGGCGTCGCACCACCTCGTCGATATGACCGAACTCGGTGCGCTCGGTGCGCATGAATTTGCGCCGTGCCGGCGTGTTGTAGAACAAATCACGCACATCCACGACCGTGCCCTCCGGCATGCCGGTCGGGCGCGGCTCGCTCAGGTGCCCACCCTCGGCCTCGATTTCGTGACCGGAATCGGCGCCGACCGGCCGCGAGGCCAGGCGCAGGCGAGAAACCGAGGCGATCGACGGCAAGGCCTCACCGCGAAACCCCATGGTCGCCACGCCCTCGAGTTCTTCCAGGGATCCGATCTTGCTGGTGGCGTGTGAGTCAAGCGCCAGCACCAGTTCATCACGCGCAATCCCGCATCCGTCGTCGGAAATCCGGATGCGACGACTACCGCCCTTCTCAACTTCCACGCGAATCCGACCGGAACCGGCATCCAGGCTGTTTTCCACCAGTTCCTTGACGATAGAGGCCGGTCGCTCGACCACCTCACCGGCAGCAATCTGGTTGACAAGATGGGAAGGGAGCTTGCGGATCGGCATGGCGCCAGATTCTACCTGCTGGGCTGTTTGCTCGTTTGTTCAATTGGTTCAAGAGAAGGTTTCAGTTTTCAGGGTTCAGGTTTCAGGCGGCAGCCGCGGATCGGTGGGAGGCGGCTTCCCCGCGAGAGGGGTGGTGCTGGCCCGAGAGCCTGGTTGGCTTGTCACGGCGAAGCCGAAGGCAAGCCGGCCCATGTTTTCCTGAAACCTGAAACCTGAAACCTTTGTCCCTACAATACCCGCACCCCAACCAAACAAAGCGCAACCATGCCCGAACAAAGCCTGACCCTACACACCTACTGGCGCTCCTCGGCCAGCTACCGGGTGCGCATGGCGCTCAATCTCAAGGGACTGGACTACGAATCCCGGCCAGTGCACCTGGTGCGCGACGGCGGCGAACAGCTCGCGGCGGGCTACACAACCCTCAACCCGCAGCAACTGGTGCCAACGCTGGTACACGACGGCCGGATCCTGACCCAGTCCATGGCCATCATGGAATACCTGGACGAGGCGTTTCCGCAAACACCCCTGCTGCCCGGTACTCCCGCCGAACGTGCCCGCGTTCGGGCCATTGCCCAGGCCATCGCCTGCGAGATCGCTCCGCTCAACAACCTGCGCGTTCTCAAGTACCTCACCGGCCCGGCCGGCATCGGCGAGGAGGGCAAGCTGGCCTGGTACCGACACTGGACCGAAACCGGGCTGGCTGCCGTTGAACGAATGCTCGACCAGCAGGCCGCCGGACGATTCTGCCACGGCGATGAACCGACCCTGGCCGATTGCTGTCTCTTGCCTCAGGTCTATAATGCCCACAGGTTCGAATGCGACATGAACGGATTCGACCGGATCAATGCGGTCTGCCATGAACTCGAGCAGCTCGCTCCCGTTCGTGACGCCGCCCCTGAAAACCAGCCGGATGCCGCTTGAGGTACCGCCGACCAACCTGACACACCGAGCACACCGACAATGACGTCATTTCGTCTGATTGCCCTGGGGCTGTTTGCCCTGCTGATACTGGGCGCCTGCGCGACCACGCCGATCGACCCCGGCATGCTGGACAATGCCCGCACGGCCATCCGGCAGGCCACCGACGCCGGCGCCGAGGAATATTCACCGCTGGAGCTGCGATTCGCCCGTGAACGTCTGGCGCGTGCCGAAGCACATGTCGAGGAACGCGAACACGACGATGCGCGGCGCATGGCAGACCAGGCCGAAATCGAGGCCCAGCTGGCGCTGGCGCGCACGCGCGCGGCGCTGGCCCGCGCCGAACTTGCCCGCAAGCAAAGAGAACTCGAACAAATCGAAGCCGACATCAGCGAAGTGTTTGGCGAGGAGGCGATCAACCGATGAGCCTCCTGCGTTTAATACTGATCGTCATCACGACAGCGACCCTGGCGGCATGTGCGGCGCAGCAGCCCCAGGATGATTCCGAGCTGCGCAACCTGCGTAACGACCTCGAGGAGTTCCGCGCGAACGAAGAACTATCCGGCCAGGTGCCCCTGGCACTGGGCGCGGCCGAACGGGCGGTACGTGCCGCCGGCGAAGAGCGGCTGTCGGAAGGTGAGCGGGCCCACCGCATTCATATCGCCAACAAGCGCCTGGAAATCGCACGCTCCGAGGCCTTTCGAACCCAGGCCCGCGACGACATCGAAGCCGTCGACCAGCGCCGCACCGAACTGCTGCTGCGTGCCAGCCGACTGGAAGTCGAGCAGGCCCGAAGAGAGGCCGAAGAAGCCCTGCTGATGAGCCGTGCCACTCTCGAGGAAATCGAACGCACCCGCCGTGATGCCATGACGGCCGAGGAATCACGCGATGAAGCGGCCCGGCGCGAACGCGAAGCACGCGAAGAAGCCGATGCCGCCAGGCGACTGGCCGAAGCCCAGGCCAGTGAAATCGAACTCGCTCGTCGCGAAGCCGAACTGGCCACCGAAACGGCGGCATCACTGCGTCGCCGCCTGGAATACCTGGAATTGCGCGAGACCGATCGGGGCGTCGTCGTCACCCTGGGCGACGTATTGTTCGCCACCGGAGAAACGGAACTTCAGCCCGACGCCAGGTCAAATCTTGAGGATGTTGTTGAACTGCTGCAAACCGAACCCGACAAGCGCATTCGCATCGAGGGCCATACCGACTCGACCGGGCCGGCCAACGTCAACATGCGCATCTCGCAGCAACGCGCAGAAGCGGTGCGTGATCAACTCGTCGTCATGGGCATCGCCGCCGACCGCATTCGTGCCGTGGGCATGGGCGAGGACTTTCCCATCGCCTCGAACGAGGACGCCGACGGGCGCAGCCGCAACCGGCGCGTGGACGTCATCCTGCTCAACGATTGAAGGCAATACACTGCCCGCGGCCCATCCAGGGGCCCGGGCAGAACTCACCGCGCCTGCACCCTTGAAGTGCACCGCCGATGGCGCTATAACTATCCCCATCATGGTGGAAATTTCGAGCGACCCGCTCACCTCTCCCGCTGACTTCGGCGCCCACCGCATCACCGGTACCGGCCAGGTCGAAGAACTGCCTCTCTCCCCCGATTTTCCCGGGACGCCTCAGGGCGGCCCGGAATTTGTGTCGTCGCCGCCCCTGCGGCATGCGACGGCTATTCCGCTGGACCAAGCAACAAGGAGTCTGCCCATGTTTGAAAACCGAAAAGACCAGATGGAAATCCTGCTCAAGAACAACGAGGACTTCCGGCGTCTCTACAACCATCACCAGCAGCTCGAAAAACGCGTCCTGGCGGCCGAAACCGGCACCGCCCCGATGGAAGACCTGGCCCTCAACAAGCTCAAGCGAGAGAAACTCAGGGCCAAGGATCAACTCTCAAGAATCATGGAACAGGCTCAGGCTGCCTGACCGAAACCAGCCATCCCTTATATTCACTCGCCCGATGCCGCCGGCATCGGGCGTTTTCGTTCCAATCTCTTGCCGGTCCGACTTGAAGCCGCTAAGGTGGCCGGCAAATTTCCGACTGCAATGAGACTGTAATGAACGTCTGCAAAAACGTGCTGGAACTGATCGGCAACACGCCCGTGGTCCGGGTCAATCATCTCGACACCGGCCCATGCGAGCTGTACCTCAAGCTGGAAAACCAGAACCCCGGTGGCTCGATCAAGGACCGCATCGCCCTGAAAATGATCGAGGAAGCCGAGCGTCGCGGCGACCTCAAGCCCGGAGCCACCATTGTCGAAGGCACGGCCGGTAACACCGGGCTGGGGCTGGCGCTGGTTGCCGCCCAGAAGGGCTACCGACTGGTGCTGGTCATTCCCGACAAGATGAGCCGGGAGAAAATCTCCAACCTCAAGGCCATGGGCGCGGACGTCATCATCACCCGCTCGGACGTCGGCAAGGGTCATCCCGAGTACTACCAGGACCTGGCCCAGTCAATTGCCGAAGAAACCGAGGGCGCCTACTTCATCAACCAGTTCGGTAACCCCGACAACCCGCTCGCCCACGAAACCATGACCGGCCCGGAAATGCTCGAACAGATGGGCGAGGATCTCGACGCCGTGGTCATCGGCGTCGGCTCCAGCGGCACCATCACCGGCCTGTCACGCTACTTTGCAGAAGCCGCCCCGAACCTCGAACTCGTGCTGGCCGACCCGGAAGGCTCGATCCTGGCCGACTACATCGCCACCGGCAAGGTGCGCGAAGATGCCGGCGGCTGGTTGGTCGAAGGCATCGGCGAGGACTTTCTCCCGTCGATCAGCGACTTCACCCGGGTACGCAAGGCCTACTCCATCTCCGACCGTGAGAGTTTTCAGACCGCTCGCGAGTTGCTGAAAAAGGAAGGACTCCTGGGTGGTTCCTCCACCGGCACCCTGGTTGCTGCCGCCCTGCGATACTGCCGCGAACAGACCGAGCCCAAGAAGGTACTTAGCATGGTTTGCGATACCGGCAACAAGTACCTCTCGAAGGTCTACAACGACTACTGGATGCGCGAACAGGGCTTTATCGACACCGAGCGCCACGGCGACCTCAGAGACCTGATCGCCCGTCCCGTCACCACGCACGACGCCGTCACCGTCGGCCCGGACGAACCTCTGTCGAATGCCTACAAGCGCATGAAACTCTACGACGTCTCCCAGCTGCCGGTGCTCGACGGCGAGCGCATCGTCGGCATCATCGACGAGTCCGACATCCTGCTGGCCGTCTACAACCAGGAAGCACGTTTCGCCGAACCGGTTTCCTCAGCCATGGTCACCGACCTCGAATCCATCCGCGTCGATGCCGATATCGACCAACTGCTGCCGGTATTCAACCGTGACCGCGTCGCCATCGTCATGGACGGCGACCGTTTCCTCGGCCTCATCACCCGAGTCGACCTTCTCAATTACCTAAGGCGTCGCGCGGACCGCTAGGGAGCC
>SKXY01000315.1 GCA_007128175.1 Wenzhouxiangella sp.
GCGTGCTGGTCGATCGGCGCAGTGCGTCGGCTTCCGAGATCTTCGCCGCCGCCATTCAGGACTACGGTCGCGGCGTGGTCATCGGCGAGCCGACCTTCGGCAAGGGCACGGTGCAGAATCTGATCGACCTGGACAACATGTCGCGCAGCGAAGACGCCCGCCTGGGACAGGTCAAGCTCACCATGGCCCAGTTCTACCGCATTGCCGGCGGATCGACCCAGGCCAAGGGTGTGGTGCCCGACATTATCCTGCCGTCCGCGGGTGATCCCGAGGAGTGGGGCGAAAGTGCACTGGATTTCGCCATGCCCTGGGGTGAAATCGATCCGACTGAATACGAGCCCTACGCCGACCTGTCGGGCCTGATCGAATTGGCTCGCCATCGCCATGGAGAGCGCCTGGGCAGTGACGAGAAACTCAAGCAGTTGCTTGCCGACGTGGCCGAATGGGAAGATCAGTCCGACCGCGACACGGTATCGCTCAACGAAGAGGTCCGGCGCAAGGAAATGGAGGAGGCCGAGGCCCGTCGTGCTTCGCGTTACGCACGTGGTGGCGGCGACCCCGAGGAAGGGTTGCTCGAGGGCGCGGGCGCCATTGATGATGACGATGAGGAAGAAGACGAGGACAAGCCCGATCTCTTCCTGACCGAGTCGGCCCGCATCCTGTCGGACCTGATCGAGTTCGATCACGAGACCCACTTGCTGGCACACCGCGAGTCCGGTTCTTCCGGTATCGACATCGACTGAGCGGCCCGGCCTCGTGTCCGGCCGCGCTGTCGTCACCGCCCGCGTCGTCGTTCCGGTGCCGCTGCCGCGGCCGTTCGATTACCTGCCGCCCTCACAAGCGCGCCTGCCGGCCGTCGGCAGCCGCGTTCTGGTTCCCTTCGGGCGCCGACAACTGGTCGGCATCGTTGTCGAGCACGGCCGACCACCGACTGATCCCTCCGTCAAGCTCAAGCCCATCGAGCGCGTGCTTGACGAAAACCTGCTCGATGCACATCTTCTGGAATTGGCCGACTGGTGTTGCCGCTACTACGGCTGCGCCCCCGGCGAGGCGGCCAACCTGCTTCTGCCCGGCGCCCTGCGCCGCGTCCGGGAATTCCGCCCCGCACCGAAACCGTTCATTGAACTGACCCCGCAAGGTCGCGAAGCCGAGTTGTCGCGTGCACCGCGGCAGGCCGAGTTGCGCGACCGGCTCATTGCCGGCCCGCTCGCTCGCCGTGAACTGCTTGCATCGGGCTTCGGATCCGACGTGCTGCGACGCATGCTCGACACCGGTCTTGTGCGTGCCGTCGAAGACCCCGGCGTGCTCGAATCCACCCCCGGGCCCGAGCTCAATGCCGAGCAGCGCCATACCGTTGCCGCCATACTCGCCGTCCGTCATCGTTTCGAAGCATTGCTGCTGGCCGGCATTACCGGCAGCGGCAAGACCGAGGTTTACCTGAGAGCGGCCCGCCGCATGCTCGAGCGGGGTCGCCAGGTTCTGATCCTCATCCCCGAGATCGGCCTGACCGCGCAACTGGTCCGCCGCATCGAGTCGCGCCTGGGCGCGCCGGCGCACGTCTACCACTCCGGTCTCAGCGAAGGCGAGCGCCTGGACTGCTGGCAGGCAGCCCGTGCAGGCCGCGCCCGGGTCATCGTCGGCACCCGTTCGGCGGTCTTCTTGCCGCTGAAACGTCCGGGGCTGATCGTCGTCGACGAGGAGCACGACAGTTCCTTCAAACAGGCCGAGGGCGCGCGCTACCACGGTCGCGACGTGGCTGTGATGCGCGCGCGCAAGCTGGACATTCCGATCGTGCTGGGCTCAGCCACGCCCTCGCTGGAAAGCCTGCACAACGCCGTTCAGGGACGGTACCGTCTGCTCGAGCTGACCGAGCGCGCGGGACAAGCGAAGCCGCCACGCTGGCGCATCATCGATGCCCGCGGCCGCTCCGGGCAGCTCGATCCGGAACTGGTCCGCAGTGTGCGCCACCATCTCGACGAAGGCGGTCAGGTACTGATCTACCGCAACCGGCGTGGCTATGCGCCGGTGCTGATGTGCGCCGAATGCGGCTGGTCGGCCGATTGCCACCGCTGCGACGCTCACATGACCTGGCACCAGGTCAACGCCAGCCTGCAGTGCCATCACTGCGGCGTTCAACACCGCGCCCCGCCGCGCTGTCCCGAGTGCGGCTCACCCGAGCTGCTGGCGCTGGGGGCGGGTACCGAGCGTCTCGAAGACCAGTTGAAGGCGCAATTCGCCGAGATCCCGGTTCACCGCGTCGACCGTGACAGCATGACCGGCCGCCATGATTTCGACCAGTTGCTGGAGAAAGTGCGCGGCGGCGAGCCCTGCATCTTGGTCGGCACCCAGATGCTGGCCAAGGGCCACCATTTGCCCGGCGTCACGCTGGCGGCCGTGCTCGACGTCGACCAGGCGCTGTTCAGCGCTGACTTTCGAGCCCCCGAGCGGCTCGGCCAGGTGGTCTGTCAGGTGGCCGGCCGGTCCGGGCGCGGCGAACGTGGTGGTGAATTCCTGCTGCTGACCCGCCACCCCGAGCATGCGCTGCTGGAGGAAATGGCTCGCGGTGACTACCTGGCCTTTGCCCGCAAGCTGCTCGAAGAACGACAGGCCGCTGAGTTGCCACCGGCCACTGCCCTGGCCCTGTTGCGCGCCGAGGCGCACCAGCCCGAACCGCCGCGTGCCTTTCTCGAACAGGCCA
>SKXY01000051.1 GCA_007128175.1 Wenzhouxiangella sp.
AATGAAATGTTTTATAGCTATATACGCTTTCTTGGTGAAAAAAATACAGAGCGGCGGCTGCTTGAAGAGGAATTGAACCAGCCTGAAACCGAGGTTGTAAGACAAGCTGCTATTAGAGAAAAGTTAGGTGTACTTGACCAGCAGGTAAACGAAAAACAAAACCAGGTAATAGCTGCTGACCCCGGCGGACTCCTGGCTGTAATCATCAAAGCTCAACGCGATCCCGAATTACCCGACCCCCCGTTGATGCCCGATGGCACCCCAAACCGGGAGTGGATGTATCAAACATACAAAAACAACTTCTTTAACAACATTGACTTCTCCGACGACAGGATACTGCAAACACCTGTCTATCACTCAAGGCTTCGCACCTTCTTTAACAATGTATTGATACAACATCCCGACAGTGTGATTCGCGCAGCCGACCGGGTCGTAGATAAGGCCAGGGCTAACAGGGAAATGTTCAAATACACAGTATGGTTCATTACAAACAACTCCGAATCATCGCCTATGATGGGCATGGACGCCGTGTTTGTGCATATGGTCGAGAACTATTACATGACAGACGAAGTCGACTGGCTGGATGAAGATCGCAAGCAGCGTATCATTAACAGGGCGATGGAAATGAAGCCGTTGCTCCTGGGTGAAGTCGCTCCAAACATAACAGTTTACGATCCCGACGGTGAGCCTGTGGTGCTTCACGACATCGAAGCTGAATACCTGGTATTGTATTTCTGGGATTCGGAATGCGGATTTTGCAGGCAAGCCACCCCACACATCAAAAGGGCCTACGAAAGGCTTAAAGATGAAGGTGTTGTCGTTTTTTCAGTAAACACCGAAACCGACAGGGATAAATGGCTGGGCGTGATCGCAGACTACCAGCACGACTGGATACACGTGAACGATGTAAGAAACCAATCAGGGTTCAGGGATAAATACGCCATCTACGCCATCCCGCAAATATTCATCCTTGACACCGATAAACGAATACTCGCTAAAGACATTGGCGCAGAGCACGTTGAACAGTTCATTCGCCATAAAATGCAACTGCATTCCAGGCAATAACATTAATCTCCTAAAAACATTCTTACTGGTGCTCCGGACGCAGCAAGTCGTTTATCGTTTTAACCGGGTTGAAGGTAATCAGCGGGACTTCCACAAAAACCGTATTCCAGTATGCCATTGCACCATTCCATAATCCGGGCCTTTCCAGAGCTTTTAGCTCCTGGCCATCTTTAGACTTATGGCTGATAAAACCTGTATCCGGATCAATAAACTCCTTCAGCTTAAACACGTTGCCCTCAAAGTCTTTGATACTGCACACCAAGTCAACAGGGTTAAAGTGAGTGGCTTTTTTCACTATGGCTGCCTGTACGGGATCGTCCATGTTGATCTGTGACATTTCAACGATCTGTAATGAGTTCAACCCTTTCTTATCCTTTACCCAGAATGGTCCCCCGCCAGGTTCACCTTCGTTTTTCACCATGCCACATACCCGCAAAGGCCTGTTAAGCATGCTTTGCAACACAGCTATTCCTTCTTCAGGGGTCGCAGGAAAAGCCTTTTCATCAATGTTTAGTTCACCGGTGGCAAAATCAACCATTGACCGGTATTCAGTCATGGAAACACCGCCATCTTTAATCCTTTGCAGGTGAGCGAACACCTGCTGTTGCAGTTTGATCAGCAGCCCTCCCAGCACTTTCTTATAGGTAATGGTTTCGGGTTTCAGTCTATCCGGAACCACGTTGTCAATGTTCTTAATAAAAATAAGGTCTTCATCCTTAAGGTCCTGGAGGTTCTCTATCAGTGCACCATGCCCTCCTGGCCTGAACAGCAAGCGGCCATCGCTTTCTCTGAATGGCAGGTTGTCAGCACCCACAGCAATAGTATCGGTTGCCGGCTTCTGTAAAGACCACTTTACCTCATATTTAACTGAAAAGCGGTTTTCATAAACATTTCTGATAGATTTTAACTTTTCCTCAAACCTGCCTGTGTGCTCAGGAGACAAAGTAAAATGTATACGCACCTGTCTGTTTTTATCGCTGATGTAAAATGCCCCTTCCACCAGATGCTCTTCCATTGCGGTTCGGAAGTCCCTGTCATAATTGTGAAATGCAATAAGGGCTTTAGGAAGGTCGGCATATTCGAGGCCGGCATCGAATAACAAATAATCGATTAAAGGCAAGAAGTTTTTGCTGTCGAGCAAATGGTCGGCATCCAGATCTTCTTTATCCATAACGAGTTTTAACTCTTCCCAGAAGGCGTTATCGCGCATGCGCCTGAAAAAAGCAGCTGCCTCTGGCTGACTGGCAAGGAGTTCATCCGGGTCAACACCCGCTTTCAGCAAATCGTGCCAGGCAAACAAATCCTTAAACATCCTGGTGTCAGCGCCGCTGGCTGGAACAAACTTCAGCATGCGATAATCATTGCATGCATCATCAAAAAAACCAATAAGTGCCTTAACATCATTATCTTCCACCGAAATGATGCCATCGCCGGCAGTGGCTGCCCTGTCAAGATTGAGTGGTGGAAAACCCTCTTTGAAATGATTAATCTGTTTTAAAAACGCATCACGGCTGATGCCCTTTTGCTCTATCTGCTTGATGTCATGTTCGTTAAGCATAATTATCATTTATTTAAAATTTAATACAACAAATATAAACAAACAAATGCCAAAAAATGCAAAAAATAT
>SKXY01000342.1 GCA_007128175.1 Wenzhouxiangella sp.
ATTTAACGCGGTGATCGATGAAGATGCGGTGGCAAGTTTTAATCAAGAGGCTCATCGGATGGCGTTGGATCATTTTGAACAGGTACTGGGATTTCAGGTTAAGAGAAGAGGGTAGCGAATGCAGTCGTTTAAAAAGCTGGCACAGATATCTCCCAACCACCTTCCGTCATTGATCCTTCTTTCGGGGGAGGAACCATTTCTGATGAAGCGGTTTCAACGTCAACTCATCGAAAAGATTCTTCCAGAGCCGATGAGGGAGCTTAACCTGGCTGTTTTTGAGAGTTCTTTTCAAATCACTGATGTGCTGGAATCGCTGGAAACACTTCCTGTGATGGCAGCGAAGAAACTGGTTGTTTTGAAAAATCCTTTTTTTCTGGAAACGAAAGGAAGGGCGCTGACAGCAAGGGAAGATCAGCGTCTCCATCAGTACTTGCAAAAGCCTTCGCCGGACAGCTGTCTGATCTTTTACTGCGGCACAAAGCCGGATGGAAGAAAAAAAACATTTAAACTAGTCAAGGAAAATGGATGGGTGGAGATGTTTCCCAGGCTCAAAGAAGCTGAACTCAGATCATTTATTATGGATGAGGCAAAAAGAAAAGGAAAGGAATTCGATCCGGCCGCCATCCGTCGATTTATCGACAGTTTTGATTATTTTGGAAGAGAACCATCACAGGATTTACAGGATGTGAGTAACGAAATCGCAAAACTATCTGCTCTCGCGGGGACGGACGATATCATCACCCGTTCTCACGTGGAACTGTCAACCCAGGCTTCGTTTCAAAATGACGTTTTTCTTCTGATTGAAAGCTTTGCCATGAAACGGGCTTCCGAAACCCAGGTCCGCTTTCATCAGCTGCTGGCACGAGGTGAACCATTGCTGAAAGTAGTGGGTTTTCTGCGGAATCAATTCAGATCAATGATCCGGATGAAAGTGTTACAACAAAAAGGGTATAGCCAGGCAAAGATAGCTGATAAACTGAAGCAGCATCCTTTTTCAGTCAAGAAAAATCTTGAATACTGCAAGCAGTTTTCAGTGGAAGATCTGTTAAATCTATTGAATGCGTTTCTTCAAATCGATCGCCAGATGAAATCTGGCTATATGGAACCGCTTCTGGCAATGGAATTGCTGATTACGGAAGTGTGTAACGAATAAAGTGGAAATGGCGTTAAAAAAAGCGCTGCTGATGGACTCAGAACGCTTTTTTAACAGTGAACAGGTTATCCGGACTGTTGCAGCTTTTTTGTCAGACGGGAAAGCTTGCGGGACGCTTTGTTTTTATGGATCACATTTTTGGCGGCTGCCTGCTTCAACTTTTTATCGACAAACTGAAGTTTTTCTTTTGCCACCTCGAACTGGTCTTGATCCAGAGCTTCTTCAAATCGTCTGATTGCTGTTTTAAGCTGTGATTTAATCATTTTGTTACGGGCAGTCTTCTTGCGGATCACCCGAATTCTTTTTATTGCGGATTTAATATTGGCCAATCGGTTCACCCCCTTACGCGATCATTAACATTCTAACTATACCAAATGGCTTTCTAAAAATCAATAGTTGATTAGGACACTTCGTTAAAACAACCAGGATTGAAAGTAAATCGTTCGGTATGGTATAATAATCAGTCTGAGAGAGTCAATAAAAGGAGGAAGTTCGTTGTCTTCAGAACGTCAAAATAGAATTCGCAATTTTTGTATCATCGCCCATATTGACCACGGGAAATCCACGTTGGCGGACCGCCTGATTGAAACTACGGGACTGGTGAGCAGCAGGGATATGAAAGAACAGCTTTTGGACAACATGGAGCTGGAGCGGGAGCGGGGAATTACCATTAAGCTACAGAGCATCCGCTTGCAGTATAAAGCCCGTGACGGCCAGACGTATCAACTAAATTTGATTGATACACCGGGACATGTGGACTTCAGTTACGAGGTTTCCAGAAGCCTGGCTGCCTGTGAAGGTGCCTTGCTGGTGGTGGATGCCGCCCAGGGTATTGAAGCGCAGACTCTTGCAAATGTGTACCTGGCTTTGGAGCAGGATCTGGAAATCATTCCGGTGATCAACAAAATTGATTTGCCCAGCGCTCGAATCGATGAAGTGAAAAAGGAAATTGAAGACATAATTGGACTGGAAACGGATGGAACTCCATTGATTTCGGCTAAGGAATCTCTGAATATTGAAGATGTACTGGAAGCAATCGTGCAACGAATCCCACCACCCGGAGGCAGCGAGGATGAACTGCTCGAGCGTCTACGGTCAACGGCACGAGCTCGAGACCCCAGGTACCGCGAGGTAGCCGACGTGACCATCGATGCCAGCGGACCACCCGACGAGGTGACCGAGGCGATCATCGCGTGGGCGCTGGCGCAGAAGGACGTGCTGACCCCGTCCGAGCACGAGCAGGTGATGACGTGACCGCGGGGGCAACGGTGGTCGAGGTGGCGCTGGGGGAGCGGAGCTACCCGGTGGCCGTCGGACGGGGACTGCGGGCAGCGTTCACCCGGTACGTCGAGCTTCCGGAGGACGCCACCTCGGCGTTGGTGGTGACCCAGCAGCCGGTCATCGATGCGGGCCATGTGGACCCTGTCGAGGCTGCACTGGGGGCGGCTGGGCTGCAGGTGCACCGACAGGTCGTTCCGGACGGTGAGGGGGCGAAATCGTCGGAGGTCCTGGTCGACCTCTGGGGGGCGGCCGCCC
>SKXY01000277.1 GCA_007128175.1 Wenzhouxiangella sp.
CGTAACCGGTCGTGCCGTTGATCTGGCCGGCAAAGAACAGCCCGTTGAGGTGACGGGTTTCCAGGCTGGGCCTGAGATCACGCGGGTCGAAGAAGTCGTACTCGATGGCGTAGCCGGGCCGCGTGATGTGCGCGTTTTCCAGCCCCGGTATCGAGCGCACCAGCTCGATCTGTACATCAAACGGCAGGCTGGTGGAAATACCGTTCGGGTACCACTCGTTGATGCCCAGACCCTCGGGTTCAAGAAAGATCTGGTGCGAGGTCTTGTCGGCGAAGCGCACGACCTTGTCCTCGATCGACGGGCAATAACGCGGCCCGGTGCCCTCGATATGCCCGGCATACATGGGCGAGCGGTCGAGGTTGGCACGAATCAGCTCGTGAGTGGCCTCGCCGGTGCGGGTGATGAAGCACGAGACCTGCTCGGGGTGATCGTCCCGGCTGCCGAGAAAGGAGAATACCGGACGCTCGGCATCGCCGGGCTGCTCCTCGAGTTTCGAGAAATCCAGCGTGCGTCCGTCGATACGCGGCGGTGTGCCAGTTTTGAGCCGGCCGACGGCAAAGGGCAGTTCGCGCAGCCGCGCGGCCAGAGCATTGGCCGGCGCATCGCCGGCGCGCCCGCCGGCCTGGTTGGTCTCGCCGATATGGATGCGCCCGCCCAGAAACGTGCCGGTGGTCAACACCACGGCGCGGGCGGTGAATTCCAGCCCCATGGCCGTGCGCACGCCCCGGACGCGGCCGGAGTTCACGATCAGGTCGTCGACCGGTTGCTGGAACAGGGTCAGGTTGTCCTGCGCCTCGACCGCACGGCGAATGGCGCGACGGTAGAGATCCCGGTCGGCCTGGCAGCGGGTGGCACGCACAGCCGGACCCTTGCGGGCATTGAGTCGGCGCCACTGGATTCCGGCGGCATCGGCCGCCCGGGCCATGACGCCGCCCAAGGCGTCGACTTCCTTGACCAGGTGGCCCTTGCCGATGCCGCCGATGGCCGGGTTGCAGCTCATCTGGCCGACGGTTTCGATGGAGTGGGTGACCAGCAGCGTACGCGCACCCGCCCGTGCCGCGGCCAGGGCGGCCTCGGTGCCGGCGTGACCGCCGCCGATCACGATGACGTCGAAAGTATCCGGATGATGCATGGGAGTGAGCGCAAGATGCTGATGAACCATCTATTTTACCGGTTCGGGCGGGCCGGGTAAAACAGTGGGGCGAGCTCAGCGTTCGCGTTGTCGCCGACGTTCGGTTGATCCGCTTTGGCGCGCAGGTGTCGACTCACGACTGCGGGGTGCCGATGAACGCGAGGGCGGTGGATCGGAGCGGCGCGTTCTTCGTTCCGGACGGCTGCGCGGTTGCGGTGTTGACTCCCGGCTGCGCGGTGGAGTGGTTGACTGCTGCGTGCGCGGCGGCGAAGAGTGTGTCGCCGGTGGTCGGGCAGGGGTTCGGGAACGGCTGTCGCGGCGCGGCGTGGCGGATTCGGGAATGGCCTGTGGCTGAGTCTGGTGCGGTACACGACGTTGTTGTTCGGACCGTTGGCGCTCGCGTTGGAGTTCGGCGGCCGGCGAAATCGGCACGCCGCGGGTGCCACGATGTCGTTGAGGCGCGGTCGGCGCCTGTCGTTGCTGAACCCTTCCGGAATACGGTCGCGAAGTGGCAGGGATGCGCGGCGCAACCGTGGGCGTTGCGGCGCGCCGCTGTACCGGCGCGCCGGCGGCCCGGGACTGCCGGTAGCGCAGTTCCTGTATACGCAGGTTCTCCTGCCGTACGCGCTCTCGGGAACTGTAATGATGGCGCGGGGCGCTGACATGCCAGTAGCTGAAAGCCACGCTGGAATGCCATGGCCGATAGTGGTGGTAGGCACCATGCGCGTACCAGGGGGAGTAATAGCGGTAGCTGAACGCGACGTGGCTGCGTGGCGCGGGACGATAACCGTAGTACCAGCCAGGGTAGGGGTAGAACCAGGGGTCGTGGCGAAGCACCACCACCGAATACGGATGGTAGTGACGACTGAAGTAGAAGTAATCCAGCGACCAGTAGGGATAGATCAGCGGATCGACATGGACACGCGTGGCTGGCGGATGGTAAGCCCGATCGTAGTACACGCCCGAACCGCCGTAACGCGGCTGCGAGTAGGTGGTGCATCCGACCAGGACGAAGCTGGCGAGCAGTGCGATGACGATACCGGCATTGAATCGTTTCATGACGCCTGCCACGTTATCAGGATGCGGGTAAACGGTGGCTGAACGTCATGGTGCCGGAGTGGCCAGGAGCTTTTCCAGTTCGCTGGTTCCCATGCGTTTCTGGGCGCGGCCGTCGATCGGGCTGGGTGGCGCCTGCAAGGCCTCGCGGCCGACCATCAGGATCAGTTCCACGACCTGTCCTCCGGCTTCGATGACCACGACTTCCAGGTACCTGAATCCACCGTCATGCCAGCGAATGCGACGCGACTCCTGTTCGAACGGAAGGCCGCGGTCAAGCAGAAAGTGAACGACCGCATCGGGATCGTCTGCGAACACGTGCAGACTGATGCGTGAAAACTCGTCGGCCGTCCCCTCGAGTACCGGCCCGACCAGGCGGGGGCGGAAGGGGGCAAGAAAGTGCATCGCCGACAGTGCGCCGCGTCGCAATTCCTCGAGCACGGTGGCATGCTCTTCGCCGCCGTAGATGGCTTGCCACTCGCGCAGGGCCTGCTCCACTTCGGCGTTGGACGGCAGGCTCATTCGGGAAGACAAGCCCAGGTGACCCGCCGCTTTCTGCTTGGCGGCGAAATAACTGCGCTGGCCTTCAGTGGCCATGATGCGTGCCGCCTCGGCCGCGACTTCCTGTCGGATACGACTGTTGCGCCTGCTCATGGTCAGAAAATGTCGTAGGGATCGGCATCGTTGCGTGAATCGGCGGATTCTTCCAGCGGCGGCAGGTTGTCGGCATGGAACCATTCCTCGATGGCGCCGCTGGTACCCGGCCGCGCCCGCTGGCCAGTTTCCGGGTTGATCAGGGCCTGGGCCAGGCCCACCGGCATGGGCTGCCGGTACTCGGGACGATCCTGCAGCGCGACGGCCATGAAGTCGACCCACAACGGCAGCGCGGTTCGTCCCCCCTGTTCCTGGCGACCCAGCGTCTGGTTGTCATCCATCCCCAGCCATACGGTGGTAACCAGGCCGCCGCCATAGCCGGCAAACCAGGTATCGCGCAGGTCATTCGTGGTGCCGGTCTTGCCGGCCAGGTCACTGCGTTCCAGCGCCAGAGCGCGCCGGCCGGTCCCGGAGGTCACCACATCGGATAACATCGAGTCGATCAGCCAGGCGGTCTGAGGCTCGAGAACCTTTTGGGCATGGGTTGGCCGGGGCGGTCCGTGCAGCGCAGGATTGTCTTCCGGGTCGGTGATGTCGGCACGATCATCGTTGAGTGCGAGGCGACGCAGTGCCGGTGCCGAGCCGTTGGCCTTTTCTGTTTCGTCGATCACCAGCGGTTCGGGGGCCGGCGGAATGTCCGGGCATTCCCGACAGAGGGTGCGCCATTCCGGCTCCAGAACGATCTGCCCGTTGCCATCGACAACGCTGTGCAAGTAATGCGGCGTGACGGCATAGCCGCCATTGGCGAATACTGCGTAGGCGGCGGTCATGCTAAGCGGCGTCAGCGATGCCGATCCCAGGGCCATGGATGGGCCGTTGGGCAACTGCGCGCGCTCGAACCCGAAATCGCTGATGTAATCACGTGCGTGCTCAATTCCCATGTCCATCAGGAGCCGAACGCTGACCAGGTTGCGCGAGTGAATCATCGCCTCGCGCAACCGTGTCGGGCCATGGAATCGACGGCTGAAGTTGGTCGGTTTCCAGGCGCGCTCCATGGAAGGGTCGTCGACCACCACCGGGGCGTCATTGACGACCGAAGCCGCCGTAAAGCCATGATCGAGCGCGGCCGCGTAGATGAACGGCTTGAACGCCGAACCTGGCTGGCGACGACTCTGCACGACACGGTTGAACTGATTGCGGCCGAAATCCAGTCCGCCGACCAGAGCGACGATGGCGCCGCTTTCGGAGTCGATGGACACCAGTGCGGCTTCGGCCTGTGGAATCTGGGCCAGGCGCCAGCCGTCGCCGACGTGCCGCAGCCTGACCAGGTCCCCGACCGACAACACGTCGCTGATCGCGGTCGGGCGGGCACCGACGGCATCGGCGGAGATAAACGGGCGCGCCCAGGTGATGTCTTCAAGCGCCAGGCGGACGGATTCTCCGCCACGGACTAGCAATTCGGCCTGCTCTTCGTCGGCGTCGATTACGACGGCCGGCAGCAGATCGGCGACGGCACGCGTTCGATCCAGTTCGTCGGCGATGGCTTCCGGATCCGACATCGTGCCCTCGTCCAGGCGACGTTCCGGTCCGCGCCAGCCGTGGCGCCGGTCGTACGCCTGTAGTCCGTCGCGCACGGCCTGGTCGGCTGCCCGCTGCAGGTGAGACTGCACGGTGGTGTAAGCGCTGTATCCGCCCGAGTAGGCTTCGTCGGCACCCAGTCGGCCGACCACGTCACGGCGGACCATCTCGGTGATCCAGGGTGCATTCAGGGCGACCACGGGGCCGTGGTAGCGTGCGCTGTTGTGCTCGGCGCGGGCTTCGGCGTGTTCAGTCTCGTCGATGTATCCCAGCATCAACATGCGGTCGAGGATCCAGTTGCGCCGGATCATGGCCTGGCGTGGCCCGGAAATCGGATTGTCACGCGACGGCGCCTTGGGCAGGGCGGCGATCATTGCCGACTCCGCCAGGGTCAGTTCCTCCAGGGTCTTGCCATAGTAGACCTGGGCGGCCGCACCGACCCCGTAGGCACGATGGCCGAGAAATTCCTTGTTCAGGTAGAGTTCGAAAATCTCATCCTTGCTCAGCTCGCGTTCGATCTTGATCGCAAGCAGGATCTCGCGCAGCTTGCGCGTGATCGAGTAATCGGTCGAAAGAAAGAAGCGACGTGCCACCTGCTGGGTGATGGTACTTCCACCCGGGACTCTGCCGCGGCCCATGGAACGCGAATAGAGCCATACACCCCGTGCGGTTCCCCGCCAGTCGATGCCCGGGTGCGAGTAGAATCGGTCATCTTCAGCGGCAAGAAAGGCGAGCTTCAGTCGATCCGGCATTTCGTCGAGCGTGACCGGCATGCGGCGCTGCTCGCCGATCTCGGCCATGAGCTGATCATCGGCCGAATAGACCCGCAAAGGTACCTGTAGTCTGATGTCCCTGAGTGATTCGACAGAAGGCAGTGATGGCGCGATTGTCAGCCAAATCACCAACATCCCGACGGCGCCTAATGCTAACATCAGGAAAAACAGACGGATAGAAAAAACTATTAAAGGCTTTATTCGAACCATTAGTTGTGGTAAATGTAGATTCTGACAAATCGGGACATGCGTTCCTTGGACGCAGACCGGGCGAAAAAGTGCCCCGAAATTGCCGCGCGCCGTCGCGGTTTTGATCCGGAGGGTAGCACAGACATATACTGGGCCTGACGTGCGATATCCGGGGGGGATGTCAGGCATAGAGAGAACTTGAGGGCATTCAGGCTTCCGGCCTGGGCCAGGCCGACAGAGGGCGACAGACACAATAATGAGTGGACTAATCAGCAGGCTGATAGGCACGGCAGCGCCACCGCTGGTGGGCGTCGATATCGGCTCAAGCAGTATCAAGGTATTACAGCTCGGGCAAAGCGGTACCGATTATCGAGTAGAGGCATTCGCACTCGAGTCGGTGCCTGAAGGCGCTGTCAGCGAAGGCACTATCAGCGACCCGGACGCCGTGGCCGAGGTGGTCAAGCGCGCGGTCAAGAGATCCGGTTCCAAGGCACGGCATTGCGCCATGGCCGTTTCCGGTGCCGCGGTCATTACCAAGATCATCAATCTTTCGTCCGATCTGTCCGAAGACGATATCGAGGCGCAGATCGAGGTCGAGGCCAACCAGTACATCCCGTACCCACGTGAAGAGGTCAGCCTCGACTTCGAGGTGCTCGGCCCGTCGCCGCGCAACGCCGAACTGGTCGAGATCCTGCTGGCGGCGTCGAAGACCGAGCATGTCGACATGCGTCGGGAGGTGGCAGAACTGGCCGGACTCGACATTCGTGTGGTTGACGTGGAATCGTTCGCGATCGCGAACGCCTTCGACCTGGTTCGCAAGCGTGCCGGGATCGACGAGACCGAGACGATCGGCGTTCTCAACATGGGTTCGACCGCCTCGACTCTCATCGCCCTGCGCGGCAATCGCAGCATCTACAGCCGTGAGCATTCATTTGGCGGTCAACAGTTGATCGAAGAATGCATGCGCCGCTATGGCATGGACCAGGAGCAGGCAAGCTTCCTGCAGCGTGGCGAGGCGCCCCCGGCCGGGTTCGAGGATGAACTGCTTGAGCCGTTCCGCCAGAGCGTGATTCAGCAGATCAGCCGGGCGCTTCAGTTCTACTCCTCTTCCAGTGACTATTCCGGCATCAATACCCTGTTCCTGACCGGTGGTGCCGCCGCCACGCCCGGCCTGGCCGAGGCGCTGGGTGATGAAGTCGGCATCTCATGCGAGCTGGCCGATCCGCTGCAGGGCATGCGGCTCGCACCGTCGGTCAAGGCATCGGAACTGGAGCGAGTCAGGCCGGCCTTCACCACAGCCTGCGGGCTCGCCTTGCGGGGATTTGACTGATGGCAAGAATCAACCTGTTACCGTGGCGGGAGAACCTGCGCCAGGAAAGGCAGCGAAACTTCATGGTGGCGCTCGGTGCGACCGTCGCCCTGGTCGTCGTCCTGGTGCTGATCGGCAATCATCTGGTCAATCGCCAGATCGCCGGCCAGGATGAGCGCAACAACTATCTCCAATCGGAGATTCGGCAGCTCGATCGGGATATCCAGCGCATTGAGGAACTTGAGGAAACTCGGGAACACATGCTGGCGCGCAAGGATGTCATCGAGCGCTTGCAGGAGAACCGGTCGATGACGGTTCATCTGTTCAATTACCTGGCCCAGACCGTACCCGAAGGCATCCGGCTCACTTCGATTCGTCAGGCCGGCGAGGAGCTGACCATCCTGGGGACGACCCAGTCGGAAACACGGGTATCCGAATACATGCGCAATATCGAGGGTGCGGAGTGGCTGCACGACCCGAACCTGCGCATCGTCGAGGTGCTTGGCCAGAGAGAACAGCCCGATCAGCCGTTCCGCTTCGAACTGCGTGCGCGCGTGGCTTCGCCGGCTGCAGCCAACGACGAGGAGAGCTGACACGATGGATCTATCAGAACTCAGAGATCTGGATTTCAACAACATCGGCTCGGCCTCGACCGGCGTCAAGGCTCTCCTGCTGGGGGTCGTCGCCGTGTTGATCGTGATCGGTGGCTACTTCTACATGATCAAGGACAAGCGCGAGACGCTGGAGCAGCGCGAGCGCGCCGAAACCGAACTCAAGCAGGAGTTCCGAGAGAAGCACGAGAAGGCCGCCAACCTGGCTGCCTACGAGCAGCAACTCGAGGAGATGGAAGAAATGCTCGAGGTCATGCTGCGACAGTTGCCTTCCAGAACCGAGATGCCCGACCTGCTGATCGACATCTCCCAGACGGCTCTGGGAACCGGCATCGACAACGAGCTGTTCGAACCGCGCTCGGAGGTTATCCGTGACTTCTATGCCGAGCAGCCGATCAATGTCCGCATGGTCGGCACGTATCACGAGTTCGGCAATTTCGTCAGTTCGGTGGCGTCGCTGTCCCGGGTGGTCATCCTGACCATGCGCGATATCTCCCTGCAGCCGGTCGAAGGCTCGGACAGCCGGTTGCGGCTGGAAGGCGTGATCACGACCTACCGTTACCTGGATGAAAGCGAAATCGGCACCGGCGGTGCCAGCGGAGGTCGTCGATGAGTACTCGAATCCGCACTGGCCTGACGATGGTGATTGTTGCACTGGTGCTGGCGGCCTGCGCCCGCGGCACTGGTGATCTGGAACAGTGGGTGGCTGAAGTTCGCCAACAGCCCCCGGAGCCGATCGAACCGATTGAACCGATCCGCCCGGCCGAGGTGGTCGCCTATGAAGCCGAAGGGCTTCGTGATCCATTCCGCGCCCGCTCGCCCCGCCAGGAAGAAGATGATCTTGCGGTCGATGCGAGCCTGCGCCCCGACCCGGATCGCCGCCGGGAATACCTCGAAGGTTTCCCCCTCGATACGCTGGCCATGGTCGGCACGCTGGAACTGGAGGGCGATCTCTACGCGCTGATCCGCGACAACGAGAATGTCGTGCATCGCGTGACCGAGGGCAACCACATGGGCCAGAACTACGGCGAGATTCTTGAAGTGCGGCCAGACAGGGTGGAACTGCGCGAACTGGTGCAGGACGGCCGTGGTGGCTGGACGGAGCGGCGCGCGCGCGTTGCCCTGGCTGAACAATAACGGGAGCTTCCCTTGTTAGGAATGAACAACATGTTGAACACTTCACGGGTGACGAACGGGAGATGGGCGATGGACAGCACTGTCAAGATCGTCGCGGTTCTGGTCGGGCTGTTCTGGCTGGCTTCGGCGACGTATGCCGCGGAACTGACCGGTATCGAGGTGGAGAGTGGCCCCGGCGAGATTCGGTTTCTGCTGGACGTCGAAGGTGATCTGGGAGAACCCAGCGTATTCACCACGGACGAGCCCGCACGCATCGTTCTGGAGCTGCCCGATACCAGCTCCCGGGTGAGTTCGGCGCGTGTGCCGGTCGATGCCGGACCCGCGCGCAGCTACACCGCCCTGAGCGCCGGTGGTCGAACAAGACTCGTGGTCGACCTGTCCCGTCCGACGCCCTATGAGCTTGAAGTTGTCGGCAATCAGGTGGCGCTGGTGCTGCAGTCCGACGCGCCGGCCGTGGCTGGGCGGGGCGAGACTCCGGCGGCCCGTTCCGGAGAAGGTTTTGAGGTGGCAGGTTTTGACTTCCGTCGTGGCCCGGATGGTGAAAGCCGGGTGCTCGTCGACCTCGACCAGCCCGGCGTCAATATCTCGGTCAACGAGCGCACCGGCGGTTTGCGGTTGACCCTGTTCAACACGCAGCTGCCGCGTGAGCTTTTCCAGCGGCTGGATGTCACCGACTTTGCCACCCCGGTGCAGCAGATCACGCCGGAACAGCGTGGCGAGAACGTGCGGGTCAATATCGATATCTCGGGTGCCTACGAGCACCTGGCCTATCAGTCCGCGAACCAGGTCGTCGTCGAAGTGGGGCGTCCGCCGACCGAGGCGCCACCTGACCGCGAATTGACATTCTTCGAAGAGCGCGAGTACGACGGCTCACGCATCACGCTCAATTTCCAGGATATCCAGGTGCGGTCGGTTCTGCAGCTGATTGCCGATGTCTCCGATCTCAACATCGTGGTGTCCGACTCGGTTACCGGCAACCTTACCCTGCGTCTGACCAACGTGCCGTGGGACCAGGCACTCGATATCGTGCTCGAGACCAAGAATCTCGACATGCGCCGTTCCGGCAACGTGATCTGGATCGCGCCCACGGCCGAGATTGCCGAGCGCGAGCAGCAGATTCTGCGCGCGCGTGCCGAGCGTCAGACACTCGAACCCCTGCGCACGGCCATGATCCCGGTCAGTTACGCCAATGCCAGTGAGCTCGCCGAACTTATCCGGGCCGCCTCCGCGGTCGATGCCGATCAACGCATCGATGCCGGACTGCTTTCCGAGCGCGGTTCGGTGACCATTGACGATCGCACCAACACGCTGCTGATCAACGATACGACCGAGCGCATCGACGAGATCCGGGATCTGGTCTCCGAGCTCGACCGCCCCGTGCGCCAGGTCCTGATCGAATCGCGCATCGTCATCGCGCGTCACGACTTCAACCATCAGCTTGGTGTGCGCTTCGGCGTCACCGGCGCACGCCAGGATTCGCGCGGCAATCTGTATTCGACCTCCTCCTCATCGACGGCACTGGACGAGATCAACCAGAGTGCAATCGCCAACCGCCGCGAAGGCCGCGGATCCGCTACTCCGGTCGACATGCCGTCGGTGGGTGACCGCCTGAACGTCAACCTTCCGGTTGCCGATCCGGCCGGCAGCCTTGGCTTCAGTATTCTTGCCGCCGACTTCCTGCTCGATCTGGAACTTTCGGCGCTGGAGAGCGAAGGACGCGGCGAGGTCATCTCGACACCGCGCGTGATCACCGCCAACCAGGCCGAGGCATTCATCCAGCAGGGTGTGGAGATTCCTTACGAGGCGCGCCAGGCCGGCACGCAGGCCGGCGCCATCAACGTCGAGTTCAAGGAGGCCGTGCTGGAGTTGCGCGTCACGCCACTGATCACGCCGGACAACCGCGTACAGCTCACGCTCAACGTCAAGCAGGATACGGTCGGCGAGATTTTCAACAACATCCCGTC
>SKXY01000049.1 GCA_007128175.1 Wenzhouxiangella sp.
AAAGAAACTGGGTCCTTGATCCAAAATCTTGGATTCCACCCGGCATGATTTTATACTCGCCCAAACTGATTTCAAAGTATGTATCCCGAGCAAGTTGTGGGCGTGATCCCCGATCTCAACAGCGGATTCATGGGTCAGAAAGCCTTCGCCATGGTCGTCACAAATTACAGGTTGATATTTGCCCAGATAACCAACAAGATGATGAAGGAAGAGATAGAGAGAGCGAAGGCCCAGGCCCAGCAGCAGGGTGCCGGGACATTCGGGAAGTGGACCGCATCCGTGGGTGCGGGTTTCAACATCCATCAAAGATACTATCAGATGCCTCCCCAGGCCATCCTACAGGAGAGCCCCGGGAATTTCGAGATAAGACCAGAGCTGGTCAAGTCTGTTAGAATTTCCCACGGACATTACGATCCTCAGTACTCCCATCAAACCCCCAACAAGATGGTGATAAAGTGGTCCGGTGGTAAGAACAAATTCACCTTCGAGAGGATCGACCCCCAGCAGATCAGGAACCTGCTGACCCCTCTACTGGGCACCAAGGTAAAGTGAGCCGCTCTTACCCCTGGGTAAATTTTATCTTTTTTGGTTCCATATGAGCCATGGTAATATCATGCGTCCATCCCCCATTCAGGAGTGTTGTCCTTGAAAACCCGACATGGAAACATTTCCGGGTCTGTTATCGCCCTGCTTCTCATAATGGGGGCCTTCGGTGTCATGGGCGGCGGCCTGGTTGCTCCCGGGCTGCCCACCATCGGTAGGGCCTTCGACGTTTCGGAAGAACAAATAGGACTGGTCCTCAGCGTGTACACCCTTGCCGCAGCCATCAGCCTCCCTGTTACGGGCTATTACATAGATCACGTCGGCAGGAGAAAAGTGGGCATAACATGCCTTCTTATAGACGGATTCGCCGGCCTGGCCATAATGTTCGCCCCCAATTATTCCATACTTCTGTTCATGAGGTTCGTCCAGGGTATCGGTATCGCCGGCCTGGTCCCGGTGGCCATGACTGTCATAGGTGACCTTTTCTCAGGGGACACCAGACTTAAGGTCATGGGCTATCTATCGGGAACCATATCCTTGGGTGCCGTGCTGATCCCCCTTTTGGGAGGCGTACTGGCATCCATAGATTGGAAACTGATCTTCGCAGCCTACGGACTATCGATACTTCTTGCCATATTCCTATTTTTTTTACTGCCTGAAACCGGTTCCACGGATACCCGTGTTAAGGCCAGTTCACCCCTTGATTACATCTCATCACTTTTCTTGACACTAAGGATAAGAAAAGTTCGCAACATAATGATCCACTCCATGATACTGTATTTTCTTCTCTATGCCCTGGTGGTATATCTCCCCGTCTATCTTATAGTAAGTCATGGATTCGACGAGATATTCAGCGGTGTGGCCCTGGCATGCCAGGCATTCTTTTCTGCCCTGATGGCTTCCAGGGCAACGTTCATCGCCAGGTATTTGAACTGGCGTAAACGTGCAGCCCTGGGATTCGCTTTAATGGGTATTTGCTTTTTGTTGTTACCCCTTTGGCCCCCGGGAAGTTACTCGATAGGTTTAAGCTTCATAATATACGGTGTGGGTATGGGGATAGCATCCCCCACAATTTACAACAGGGTGACTCGATTATCTCCACCGGATCTCACGGGCTCAGTTGTGGCCATATTCAACACCATGAAATATGTAGGTATGACCCTTGCACCCCTGATCATAGGTCTCGCACTGATCTTCCTGGATCTGAGGTTGGTTTTCACCGCAGTCGGTATGGTGGGAATACTGTGGGCTTTGGGAACAATACTGCCTGACATGGTTCGGTTCTAAACCGGCTGCAAAGATTTTTATACGTCAATATACAAGCTTAACCCATGAAGTTAGTTCCCGATACAGGCGTATTGGTGGACGGATGCTTGTCCTCCATTATAAATGACGAATTGGCAGGAGCGGAGATCGTGATAGTGGGGTCACTGCTAGCGGATCTGGAGGCCCGGGCAAAGGCGGGCGAGGTTGACGCGATCCGGGGTTTGAAGGAACTTGACCTTCTTCGTGAGATGCACGACAAAAAGCAAGTGAACCTTGTATTCAAAGAAGAGAGGTCTTACAGGTATGGAAAAACTCCTGATCTTGACGGGATCGTCAGGGATGTGGCTCTCACCGAGCACGGTATCCTTTTTACCCGGGATGCCGTGCAGGCTCAGGTGGCCAGGATAATGGGTGTGGGTGTGAGGTATTTACCTCCTGAACAGGATATGGAGGTGAAGTGGATAGATGACTACTTCGACGACGATGTGATGTCGGTACACCTTAGGGCGGGAACCAGACCTAGGGTTAAAAGGGGAACACCCGGTAATATGTGTATCCAGGAGCTTTGTGAAGAGATCTCCGGAGAGATCGAATTGCGACTACTCGGGTCTGAAATAATCGAGAGATGTCACAGTTCTTCGGAAGGATTCTTGGAACTCGAAAGGGGCGGCAGTACGGTGGTGCAGCTGGAAAACATGCGGATAGTGATCGCCCAACCACCCTTTGCCGACGGGTACGAGATAACCGCCGCAAGACCTGTGGCCAGGATACCCCTGGACCAGTATCGTCTGTCGGATCAGATGAAGGAGAGGGTGGTGGAGAAGAAACGGGGCATCATACTGGCAGGTCCCCCCGGGGCAGGTAAAA
>SKXY01000208.1 GCA_007128175.1 Wenzhouxiangella sp.
GGTATTCACGTGGGCGGTAGCCGTCGTCGGGCAGCGCGACGAAACTGTGCTGCTGCTCGAAGGTCAGCGAGCGCGGGTCGGCGGCCTGGCGGCGCAGCCGGCGGTCAGGTTCGTCGACATCAAAGGTCAGCACTGCCCGGATCTCGGTGTTCTCGGGAAAGGCGCCGCTGCGATCGGCGCGCACATAGCTGCGATCACTGTCCAGGCTGACTCGACCCAGTTCATCCGCCTGCATACGCGCGCCCACGCCGTAGACATCGGACAGCACGAAATCGGTCGCATCGACTATGACGCTGTCGCCACGTTCCTCCTCGATCGGCAGCGCGGCCAGCACCGAGCGCGGAAAGGACTCGCGCACCGACTCCACCAGCGCCTCGTTGTCACTGATGGCGCGATAGTCCGGATTCTCGCGAATCAGCAACACGCGATCACCATGACGCTCGAACACCACCAGCGCACTGTCGCCGGTATCGCCGCGGTCAAGCAGCGGCGATGTCGCGCCAAGACCGGTGGCCAGGGTATTGGTATAGATCAACGGCTGATCAAAGTCGCGGACTTCCAGCAGCACCCGCCCGGAGTCGGATTCAATCTCCAGTGGCAGCAAGGCCTCGTCGGCCAGGACCACGGCCGGCGGGAGAATAAGCAAGCAAAAAAGCGCCAGGACCGGCGTACGGAGCAGGCTGTGCATGAACGTGTATCCGAAGGACCAGCCGATACGATACACAGCGAAACGAATGCCGGTCAAAAATAGTGGCCCCTCTCCTCCGATGCCGCCGGGATGCACACGCAGCCCGGGCCGGGCCAAGGGAGCGGGATCACAAGGGCACCGGACGGCATGGACTGGCTTTGCCGCTGGTCACGGGGCTCGTGAACATCTCTGCCCTTCCTGCAGAGGATTACCATCGCCCGCCCATCGGCACCCTTCCCGGGAACGCCCGCAGACGGGACCAAACGGGCCAGCATCCGGGCCAAACAGGCAAACGGGAGCCTGCGAAAACTCCTAGGCTTGTAGTCGACTACCGGTGGATACTCAGGCACCGCGGGACTGACACGAACGGGAGACCAAGGATGACTCGATGGATCACGATGCTGGCGGCAATCGCCATCTGTCCGCTGCTGAATGCGCAATCACTGATGGTGACCAACACCAACGATGCCGGCGCCGGCTCCCTTCGGGATGCCATTGCACAGGCCGAAGCCAATCCGGGTCCGGATGTGATCGAGTTTGCCATCGGTTCCGATGAACCGATCGAACTGAGCCGTGGCTACGGCAAGACTGCTTTGCCTGGCGCCTGCGCGAGCAGGTCCGAATCGAGCGGGCCGACCGCGCCCGGATCAATGAAGCCGGGCAGGATGAAGCGGATTTCAGCGTACTTCTTGAACAACAGGTACTGACCCGCCTCGACGACGAACATCTCGACGTCCAGGCTCTGGCCGAGGCCCTGCACATGAGCCGAAGTCGACTCAAGCGCACCATGAATGAAGCCGGCCTGCCACCCCCGGCCACCTATATTCGTAATCTCAGGCTGCGCGAGGCCGCCAACCTGATCGAACGCCGCCGCGGCAGTATCAGCGAAGTGGCCTTCGCGGTGGGATTTGCCAGCGTGTCGCATTTCTCGCGCCGCTTTCGCGAACATTTCGGCATCACGGACTACGCCGAGCAGAACGAGGACCGCTGACCGTCCTGCAAGGCGTCTTTCTCCAGGCGGGAGGCTGCTTGGCCCGACTTATTCACCTCGAAGGACATGAAGAGCACGAAGGCAGGAATGGAAATCTTACTCTATTCCCGTTGTGTCCTTCGTGCTCTTCGTGGTCGTATTTCAAACTAATTTACGGCAATTCCACCGGCTGGCTGGTGCCGAGTCCCGGCCCGAGTATCAGCGCATTCTCGAGAATGCGCATCGCGCCAAGCTGGGCGGCACGGAAAGCCGGGGCGTGCGCGAACAGGATGACCTGGCCGGAGCCAACCGACTCACGTGTGACCCAGGCGCTGTGGGCAATGCGCTCGCGTGCTTCCGGCCACAGCAGGCCGCCGGCGCGCACGATGAGTTCCTGGCCTTCCGGAACCGGACCCCAACCAACAAGGCGGGCATCAGCCTCGCCGTCGGAATGCACGCCCACGCGCAACGGCGCCTGCACCGGCGGCTTGCTCATCATTATCGGAGAGTTGGAGAACAGCACGGTGAGGAAATCTCCCGTACCGCCAGTCAGCCAGTGCCCGGTATCGACGCGCGTTCCGACCAGCGCGCCGGATGGCATGAACTGGCTCTGCCACTGGTCACGTCGCTTGCGCTCATCCGCGCCAGGCAGGTCATCGTCGATGCTCGCCCACGGATATTCGGCCGACTGACCGGCGCCATGGCCCCAGATATCCTCAGGAAGCGGTTGGTGATTGCCCAGCCATTCACGGTGAATCGCGTCCTGGTACTCGCCCAGATCCTCCTCGAGTACCTGTGAAAGCTCACGCGTTGAGACCAATGGTTCATCGCCGCTCATCAGCGCCCTGGCCGAATTGCCCACGGCCACCAGCGTGCCTCCCGCTCGCACCCAATCCGCGAGCTGGCGGGTCAGCCCATCGGGCAGTGAGCCGCCGCCCCAGCGCTCGGGGAGATACAGCACGTTATAGCGCCTGAGGTCGGCAAAACCGATGCGTTCTTCGTCGAGATGGCTGTGGCGCACGCCGATGCGATGATCGAGCGCGTACCACACCGCACCGAAATCCAGCATGTTGTTGGAGCCACGCGAAAGCAGCGCAATTTTCGGTTGTTTCAGCACCTGCCACTGGTTGCCGCCCAGGTCGGCCAGATCGCCGGGAGCACGGCCGTGCCCGACGGCATGAACCTCGACGCCCAGGTCGGCGGCAGCCTCACGCACCGGGACGGTCCAGTCGTCAAGATGACGATTGTCATCGAGCGTGACGGCAATCGATCCTACCGGCAGATCGATACCGTTGAGTTCGGAAGGTCTCACGTTGGCGCGCACGTGCATGTCGCGCTCCATCAGGCGGCCGGCCAGGGCCACGGCGCGGTCGTCGGTGCCCGGCACCACCAGTGCCACGGCATTGCCCGTCGACGGGAACGAGGGGGTGGCGAAGCGCTCAGAGAAGTCGACTGGCTCGACATTGCTGTCGATGTGCTGCGGCACGGTCAGGGCTTCCAGGCCGAACATCATGGAGATGTTCCAGCCGGTGGTGTCGTAGATGGTCGAGCTGCCTTCCTTGAGAATTCGCTCGCGCTCCACGGTCAGCGCCTTCTCCGACAGCTTCGGGTCGAACTCGAACATGGCCGCGATCAGCCTCGCCTCGGGCTGACGGTTGGGAATGACGATGGTGCCGGCCGGCAGGGTGGCATTTCGCTGTTCGCGTCCGAGCTGGTCGGTGGCACGCGAGACGCGGGTATCGCGGGTCAGTCGATATGCCTCGAACTGCTGGATATCGAGCAGGTCGAGCAGGTCGTTGATACGACCCTGGTTGTCGGTCGGCAGGATGGCAAAACTGCGGCTGCCGTAGGGGCCGCGCGCCGAGACCACGTTGGCACGATCCTCGGCGTAGTCGCGCAACATACCTTCCCGTTCGCGCTTGAGCGTTTCCAGGTTGGCAAAGGTGGCCAGAACCTGGTGGTGCACCGATTGCTTGTAGCTGATCAGGTGGGTCGGGCGCTGCACGCCGTCCTCGGCGAGCCGGGCCTGTTCGTAGAGAATGCCCTGCGCACCGCGCAAGGAAGCCCAGGCGTCGGTGTAGCCGGGATACCAGTCCTCGTGCCACTCACCGGAGTAGTACGGATAGCCGAACTCATCGAAGGCTTCGGCCATGTCATCGGCCAGTTCGTCGCCGCGCGGGTAGCGATACGGCGGGAAATGCGGGTTGTGCGGCTCTCGGGCCGGCGAGAACAGGTAGGTGTCCTGCGAACCCATCTCGTGAGCATCGACGAACAGCAGCGGGCGCCAGTCGATGATGTGCGGAATGCGGCCGCGGGTTTCCGGGTGGCGCACGTAGATCCAGTCGCGGTTGAGATCGAACAGGTAGTGGTTGCCGCGTCCGTACGGCCAGTAACCGGCATGGACCAGCGAGCGGTCGTCAACGTTGGGCTGGGCGCCGCGGGTCTGGTGCACGCCGTTGACAAAGCGCATGCGCCCGTCAGGATTCATGTTCGGGTCGACGATGACGACCAGATCTTCCAGCAACTCACGGGTGGCTTCGGAGCGGTCGGCGGCCAGGTGGTACATCACCGCCAGGGCGGCATCGCTGCCCGAGCTCTCGTTACCGTGAATCGAGTAGGCCATCCAGGCCACACCGGGCAGTTCACCGATCAGATTGTCGCGCTCTCCGGAAGACACATCACGCGGATCGGCCAGCTTGCCCAGGCCTTCCCGGATTTCGTCGGCACGGGCGACATTTTCCGGTGAACTGATCACCAGGTAGACCAGGTCACGACCTTCGTAGGTCTGACCATATTCCACCAGCTCGACACGATCAGAGGCCTCGGCCACGATGCGAGCGTACTCGGCGATCTGCTCGGAAGTAGCCACTCGCTGACCTACCGGAAAACCGAGCAACTCGTCGGGGGTCGGAAAGTCGGGATCATGATCGGCACCGGCCGGAAACAGCGAGCGCTCGTAGTCCAGCCCGGCCAGCGGCGACGGCACGGGATCGGGATACGGGGTGTCGGCCTGCGCCATGGCGCAGGCCAGCAGCATTACCAGGGTAATGTATCGCATTGTTCTGAAGTCCTTGGTCTGTGGGGTGGTTACGGGACTGTCGCTATTGCTTGTCGTTGTACTGGAGCATCGAGGGTGCGACAGGCACCAGCTGATTATGATCCGGAACCGGGGTGAAGAGTTCATGGAATCTCGCAGCCCACGATTTGAGCGGCTATCATTGCCCCATGAAACCATCATTCAGAACCGCCGGCCGGGTCGACGAGGTGCGCTACGAGATTCGCGGGGCACTGGCAAGGCGTGCGCGTGAGCTCGAGCAGCAGGGCAACGATATTCTGCATCTCAATATCGGCAATCCCGGTGCTTTTGGCTTTCGCACCCCCGAGACCATGCGCCGGGCAATCATCCGCAACCTCAAGTACTCGGAAGGCTACGGCCCGCAGACCGGCATCTTTCCGGCACGCGAGGCCATTGCGATGCAGTTCCAGGGGCGCGGCATGACCGATACGCGCGACGATCAGGTCATCATCGGCAACGGCGTCTCGGAGCTGGTCGATATCGTGCTCCGCTCTTTGCTCGATCCGGGTGAGGAAGTGCTGGTGCCGGCACCCGACTATCCGCTGTGGACCGCCGCGGTGACGCTCAACGGCGGGCGGGCTGTGCACTACCCGTGCCAGGCCGGAAACGGCTTCATCCCGGACGTAGCCGAACTGGAAAAACGGGTCACCAACAAGACACGCGCACTGGTGGTCATCAACCCCAACAACCCGACCGGCGCGGTCTACCCCGAGAGTGTGCTGCAGGAACTGGCCGATTTCGCCACCCGCCACGACCTGATCCTGTTCTGCGACGAGATCTACGACGCCATCTGTTACGACGAGGCGCGATTTCAGCCGATGGCGCCGCTGGCGCCCGATACCCTGTGCGTGAGCTTCGGCGGGCTGTCCAAGGTCTACCGTGCCTGCGGCTGGCGAGTGGGCTGGGCGGTGTTTACCGGTGCGCTGGAGCGGGCCGACGAATACCGGCTTGCGGTGGAAAAACTGGCCGCCCTGAGGCTCTCGGCCAACGTGCCGGGCCAGTGGGCGGTGCAGACCGCACTGGGAGGCTACCAGTCCATCGCCGACCTGGTCGCGCGCGGTGGACGGCTGCACGATTCGCGCCAGGCGGTGGTCGATGCATGCTCGAAGAGCCGCTTTCTCGATCTGGTCACGCCGATGGGCGCAATGTACGCCTTCCCATCAGTCAACCGGGAGGTGTTTCCCGACTTCGACGATCACCGCTTCGCCGCAGAGCTACTCGAACACAAACATATCCTGATCGTGCCGGGCTCGAGCTTCAATATCCCGGAACGCAACTTCTTCCGCCTCACTCTACTGCCGGAAGCCGAGCAGCTCGAAGAAGCCTTCGAGCGCATCGACGACCTGCTCGAGGAGCTCGCCGACGAACCGCAACGTATCCAGGCCGTGAAATGACCGAATCCGAGAAGGACAATCCGCTGCTCTCACCGGGGCTGCCCCGATTTGGCGCCATCCGTCCCGAGCACGCCTTGCCGGCCATCGAGCAGCGCCTGGCCGAGTATCGCCGGGTCATCGCCGATATCGAGCAACTCGAAAAACCCGACTATGCCGGCGTGGTCGAGGCAGAGAGCCTGGCAGACGATGCGCTGGGAGGGGCTTGGTCGACCATCGGCCATCTGCACGGGGTCAACAACACCAGCGAGTGGCGCGAGGCCTATCAGGCCTGCCTGGAGCCGATGACACGGTTCCACACCGAGCGCGGGCAGAACCGCAAGCTGTTTGAAGCCTGGCAGGCGCTGGCCGAACGCGACGATTTCACCGATCAACCTGCCGCGCTGCGCGCCACCGTCGAACATGAACTGCGCGAATTCCGACTCACCGGCGTGAAGCTGCCGGAAGCCGAGCGCAAACGCTTCGCCAAGATCAAGCTGCGCCTGTCGGAGCTGGGCAACCGCTTCGGCAACCACGTGATTGATGCCACCGAGGGCTACAGCGAGCATTTCGACGATTGCGATGCGCTGGCCGGCCTGCCCCAATCGGAGCTCGACCTGCTCGCCGGCATGGCCCGCCAGCACGAGCGTGACGGCTGGCTGGCCACTCTCTCGTTTCCCGCCTACCGCGCCATTGCCACTTACGCCAACGACCGCGAACTGCGCGAGCGCTTTTACCGTGCATTCGCCACCCGTGCCTCGGATACCGGGCCACAGGGCGGGAAGTTCGACAACTCGCCGATCATCCGCGAAATGCTCGCACTGCGCCAGGAACAGGCCGAGTTGCTGGGCTTCGAGCATCACGCCGCAATGCGCCTTTCCACGCGCATGGCCGAAAGTGCCGACCAGGTCGAGGCCTTCCTGCGCGACCTGGCCGACCGGGCCCGGCCCATGGCCGAGGAACAACTTGCGGAACTGACCCAATTCGCGGCCGGACAAGGCGCACCCACACCGCTCGCTCCCTGGGACATCGGTTACTGGAGCGAGAAGCTGCGCGACGAGAAGCTTGGCATCAATCAGGAAAGACTCAAGCCCTGGTTCGAGCTCACCCGAGTGTTCGACGGCCTGTTCACCACCGCCGGCGAACTGTTCGGACTCAGCTTCGAGTCCGACGAAGCCATCGAGACCTGGCACGAGGACGTCCGCTTTTTCCATGTCATCGGCCAGGACGGCGAACCGGTTGCTGGCCTGTACCTCGATCTTTACGCACGGTCGCGCAAGTCAGGAGGCGCCTGGATGGATGTGTGCCGGACTCGCCTGGACATGGGAGAGCGCAAGCAACTACCGATCGCCTACCTGACCTGCAATTTTGCCCCACCGTCCGACGGCCAGCCCAGTCTGCTGACCCATGATGATGTGGTCACCATCTTTCACGAGTTCGGCCACTGCCTGCACCACATGCTCACCCGGGTGCCGATTCCCGCCGTCGGCGGCATCAGCGGCGTGGAATGGGACGCGGTGGAACTGCCCAGTCAGCTCATGGAGGGCTGGGCTTGGGAAGCAGAGGCGCTCGCGCGTTACGCCCGCCATGTCGAGACCGGCGAACCACTGCCGGACGACCTGCTGGCGGGACTGAGAGCGGACCAGCAATTCCTCGGTGCCCTGGCGCTGGTCCGGCAGACCGAATTCGCACTTGCCGATCTGACGCTGCATGTCGAACAAAACGCCGATCCGGTCGAGGTTATGCGCCGTATCAACTCCGAGGTGGCAGTGGTTCGAACGCCCGATTACAACCGCTTCCTGATGAGTTTCTCCCACCTGTTCGACGGCGGCTACGCGGCCGGCTACTACAGCTACTTGTGGGCCGAGCGCCTGGCGCGCGATGCCTTTGAGCTGTTTATCGAACAGGGGCTGTTCGACCGCGAATGCGGCGAAAAGCTGGCTCGCGAGATCCTTGAGGTCGGCGCCAGCCGGCCGATGTCCGAGTCCTGGCAGGCTTTCCGCGGACGCGAGCCGCGCCTGGAACCCTTGCTGGAGAGTTACGGCATCGCTGCCTGACCGATGGATGCCGAGACACCGCCGCCCCGGCATGCGGCGGTGACGGGAAATTCCTGTGCCGCAGGTACCGGACTCAGCGAATACGATTGCGACCGGCGGATTTGGCCTGGTATAGGCGACTGTCGGCCAGGCGCAGCAAGTCGCTCATGTCTTCAAGCTGATCCGACCACGCGGCAATGCCGCCCGACAGTGTCACGGTGCGTCGCTGGCCACCCACGAGAAAGGTCTCGGCCTCGACCGACCGACGTATCGACTCACCGATCTTGCGGGCATCATCGGCGGTGGTGTCGGGCAGGATGACGGCAAATTCCTCGCCCCCGATGCGTGCGAGGGTATCGGAGGCGCGCACACGTTCTTCGGCGATGGCCGCCATCTTCTTGAGCACGCCGTCGCCGGACAGGTGACCGAATTCGTCGTTGATTTCCTTGAAGTAATCAAGATCCAGGATCATGATGGCCAGGTCGCGATCCTTGTCTCGCCGGGCCTTGGCCACTTCGGTCTTGAGCACGGCCATGGCGTGGCGCCGGTTGTAGAGCCCGGTCAGCGCGTCACGGATTGTGCTCTCGTGCAACTCCGAGTGATAACCCGCCTCGATATTGCCCTCGTCGACGAATTTCAGGACGGTCTGACTGAGACGGACATGATCACCGTCACGCAAGGGCGCGCGATCGGTCATCTCATCATTGAGAAACGTGTGGTTGGTGGAGTTGAGGTCCTCCACCCAGAAACGTCCAGCTTCGCGGTAGATGCGACAGTGACGGCGGGAGATGCTGCGCTCGGAAATCTGAAAATCACTCTCCACGCTGCGCCCGAGCACCACCGGTCGATCGCCCAGTACGACACGCGATCCCAGCCGGGGGCCCCGGATGATGACCAAGCAGGCATCGTGGCTCTCACGCGTTTCGTGACGCGTACCGGCCACCACCGTATCGAGGTCGGTCCGCGTGCTTCTATTGGATTCTTCGGACAATTGCCTGCTTCCGTTCCTCTGGCCAAAACGCCTGATCAATCGCAGTTTACAACGTAATCGACTCGACTGGCCACGCAGGACGACACAACAAGTGAGTCACCATTGTCGCTCCAGGCTGGCGAACGCACTGCGGCCCGGGCCGGGGAAATAACGGAAATCGCCGAAAGCGAAGTCGGCGCGCTCGGCGTAACGGCGGTTGGTCAGGTTTCTCAACCGCAGGGAAGCAGTCCACTGGCCGGCCATTTCGCGACTTGCAAAGGCGTGCCACAACGTGTGACCGGCGTAACGGCGGGTGTTCTCGGCATCGAGCCAGTAGGCCCCGGTGTGCTCGACCGCCAACTGCGCCAGCAAGCGCTGGTCCGGGCGCCAGGTCAGGTCGGCGCTGGCCAGCCTGCGCGGTGCCGACGAAATATCCCGCCCGGACTGGATTCGCTCACCACCAAGATCGCGATCGAAGCGGTACCAGTGAATGGCATAGGTACCGCGCGCGGCCGCGCTGAGCGTCTCGGTCAATCCGTGGCGAACGGAAAACTCCACGCCGCGATGCCCGGTTCTGCCGTCACTGACATTGAAGCCCTCGGCATCCCGGAAAATGAAGTTGCGCTTGTGCTGGTAAAAGCCCACCAGTTCCCAGTCCAGGGATGCATTGCCGCGCAACCCGATCTCGACGGCATCGAGCGTTTCGGCATCGAGGTCGGCTACGCCCTGACCGCGCTGCAGGCGGTACAACTCTGTGGCCTGCGGCGCCCGGAAGCCGCGTGCCAGCCGCAGCCAGGCCATGCCGCCATCGAAACCACGGCTTACGGTCAGTTCCGGGGCCAGCTCCAGGTAATCGTCGCTGCGGTCGGCCGGACGGTTGTACAGGCAACCACCGAATTCGCAGGCACTGCCGTCTTCGGCCAGGTTGCCGGCAGTCATGAGGTTGTCGTAATCGTATCGCACCCAGTCGGCATGCACCCCGGCACGAATGCGCCAATTGGCGGCCGGGTCGTGCTCCAACGCCACGTATCCGCCCAGGCGCTGGCCGTCGACCTCGTAGTCGTAGTGGCGTCCGGGCGGCCGGATACCGGCCACCGGCGGCGGGGCATCAGCCTCACCGTCCTGGGCCTGGAACAGGAAACCGTTGAACCACTCGGCATCCAGTCCCCACTGCAAGTTACCAACCGGCACTTGCCTGTCCTGGTCGAACTGAAGACCGGCCGA
>SKXY01000166.1 GCA_007128175.1 Wenzhouxiangella sp.
CTGGAGGCCCCTCATCCATCGCCGCTTTCGGCCTCCAGGGGATTTTTTGGATGCAGACATTTTTCAACTGCAAACAATATTCTGAAAGCAAATGGTAAAGAAGAGATTAACTGGTCGGTCGAATGACATATTTTGCGAACTTTGCACGAAAACCCAGGCAAACTAAGCTCAAAAACATTTAAAACCAAAAAACTTGGATAATCTAATTATCGGTATAAGGCCCATAGATGAATACATTTCCGGTGGAGGCAAACCGGATCGTATTTTAATTCAGCAAGGTCTGAGAGGAACAAATTTCCAAAAACTTTTCTCCGAAATACGTGCGAAAAGAATCCCATTCCAAATGGTACCTGTTGAGCGATTGAATAAACTCAGTAAGCAGAACCACCAGGGTGTCATTGCCTTCATCCCGGCAATTGATTATCATTCGCTGGAAGAATTGCTGCCAACGATCATCGATTCGGGCAAAACTCCCTTGCTGCTTATCCTCGATGGTATAACGGATGTAAGGAATTTTGGTGCCATAGCCCGCACGGCCGAGTGTGCCGGTGTGCATGCAATCGTTGTTGGCGAAAAAGCAACTGCACCCATCAATGAGGATGCCATAAAAACATCAGCAGGTGCACTATCAAGAATACCTGTATGCAAAGAAGCAACCGTAAAGCATGCAGTGCATTTTCTTAAAGCCATCGGCATTGAAATTGTTGTGTGCGACGACAAAGCAAAAGCATCCGTTTACGATTACGTGTTCGATAAACCCCTTGCCCTCGTCATGGGCTCTGAAGACAAGGGAGTTACCAAGGCAGTTACCAAAATGGCAGACATCATTATCAGCATACCCATGATGGGCAACATTTCCTCACTGAATGTATCCGTTGCAACTGGAATTATTCTCTTTGAAGCAGTTCGTCAACGCCGAAAATAACTTATTTGACAATGAAAACAATACACAATCAATAACCTTACAATGACTACCGGTCTTTTCATCCCATGTTTCATCGATCAGCTCTATCCAGGGGTTGGATTTAGCATGATCAGCGTCTTGAACAAAGCAAGGGAAATCAGCAGATCACCCATGCAGTTCGACTACAATCAAGAACAAACTTGTTGTGGCCAGCTTGCCTTCAATGCCGGCTACCAGGATGAGGCAAAACACCTCGGCGAAAAATTCATCCGGGACTTCAGCAATTATGATTATGTAGTAGGTCCATCTGCATCATGTGTAGGAATGGTAAAAAATTATTACACCCAGATGTTTTATAATTCTGCCCTTCACAATGAGAATAACTACCTTGTAAGGAAGATTTACGAATTTACTGACTTCCTCATAAATGTGATGAAGGTTGAGGATCTTGGCGGGACATTTGAAGCCAAAATTACCTATCATGATGCATGCTCAGCTTTGCGCGAATATGGCTTGTCAGATCAACCCCGGCGATTGCTCAGCCAAGTAAGAGGCCTTGATTTGGTTGAAATGGCTGAAAGTGACCAATGCTGTGGCTTTGGAGGTACTTTTAGCATAAAGCACGAAGCCATCTCAACTGCAATGGCCGAACAAAAAGTACAGCATGCTTTAGATACGGGCGCAGATTACATTGTATCAACGGAAGCATCGTGCCTAATGCATCTAGAAGCATTCATCAAAAAACAAAAAATTAACATCAGTTGCCTGCATATAGCTGATCTTTTAGCCGAAAGTATGAAAAATTTCTAATTATTCGTGTTTTTTTGTCGAAGCAATGCTTTTTGTATTACCTTTGCATTGAATTTTAATTAACAAAACGAGTTGACTTCCGCATTATTGATTTCCGAAATGCCTTTTCCAAAGAACATCTTCCCATCAATTTAGCGCTAATCAATTCAATTAATCAATCAAATTATTATTATTTTATGAAAACTGGAACAGTAAAGTTCTTCAATGAACTTAAAGGATTTGGATTTATCAAGGATCACGAAACAGATGAAGAATTCTTCGTACACGCTACCGGTCTGATTGATCAGATCCGCGAAGGCGACGAAGTAAGCTTTGAACTGCAGGAAGGCAGAAAAGGCATGAACGCGGCAAACGTTAAACGGGCATAAATCATCCTTGCAGATTTATGGATGATTCAGAAAAGAGTCACTCCGGTAACGCCCTTTCACATGATGGAAGGGCGTTTTTGTTTGGGTGATCCCGCCTCTATGATAACATACCAGGCAAGGTATTTAAAACCCGGGACAAATTTGAACATGAAGTTGTCAAGGCTTTGAAGACACTTTAAAAATGGATTAAATACTTTTGTATTGCGAAATGGCACGGCAAGGAGGGTAAAGAAATGATAGTAACTGATCTTGACCTCATCAAAATAATCATTGATTAGCCTCAGGTCCTTTCTCAGCAGGGGATGCTCATCGGGTGTGCGCATTTTTGGCGTAAGTTTCCGGTATAGGTTGATGAAAGGGTTGTAGCCCAATGGTTCCATAAACATCATCTTACCCGAAGGTTTTAGCACGCGCGATGCTTCGCTGTAAAACACCGGCAAGTCAAGGTGGTGAATGATCCCAACACCAAATAGCAAGTCGAAACTTTGATCGGTAAACCCAAGCTGTTCTGCGTTCATCACATCAAACTCACAATTTGCCAATCCTTTCGACTTGGCCATCTCAACTGATTGTCGAACAGCTTCATCGGAA